>CAXBNB010000943.1:0-1506 GCA_963976505.1 uncultured Reichenbachiellaceae bacterium | reverse complement strand
TATGGGAAATGTATCTTATTATACTGAAAAAGGATTGCAGAAACTAAAGGATGAACTGCATAATTTGAAAACAAAGGGTCGAGCTGATATGTCCATGCAAATAGCAGAGGCACGAGACAAAGGAGATTTAAGTGAAAATGCAGAATATGATGCCGCTAAAGAGGCTCAAGGATTGATGGAACTGAAGATTTCAAAGCTTGAAGTAGCTGTTGGAAATGCCCGTGTAATGGATGAGTCTAAAATTGACATTTCAAAAGCGTCTGTTTTATCAAAAGTAAAAATCAGAAATAAAAAGAATGGTATGGAGGTGACCTATACACTGGTTTCGGAAGAAGAATCTGATTTAAAATCTGGTAAAATTTCTTTAAAATCACCTATTGGTGAAGGTCTGTTGGGCAAAAAAATCGGTGAAACTGCTGTGGTGAAAGCACCTGCGGGAAACATAGAGTTTGAAATTCTGGATATAGGTATGTAATAGGCTTCATTGCCTTGAATACACTTTAAGAATATACTTAAAAGCGGTGGGATATCTACCGCTTTTTTTATGGCCAGCATACTATGATGGTTTTACAATCCTACGAACCAATTGACTGTATGCTCTGTTGAGGTGTAGGTTTGAAAAAAAACAAATGTCTTTTGGAGGGGTAATCAATTTTAAAATTATTATTTTGAGTTTTGGTTATCTCGTATTTGACTATTGATATGGCAAGCATTTTCACAAAAATAATAAATAGAGAAATTCCGGCTCACATAGTGGCTGAAAACGAAGATTATATTGCGTTTTTAGACATTGAACCACTGGTAGTCGGGCATGTGTTAGTAATCCCCAAAAAGGAGGTGGATTACATCTTTGATCTTGATGACAATACTTTAGCGGGACTCCATGTTTTCTCCAAAAAAGTAGCCAATGGGATTGACAAAGCCATCCCTTGTTTGCGGGTTGGTGTTACGGTCATTGGCCTTGAGGTGCCTCATGCGCATGTTCATTTGATTCCGATGAACAGTATGAGAGACATCAGCTTTAGTGCTCCCAAATTAAGTGTTACTCAGGAGCAACTGGCTGCTACTGCTGAAAAAATTCGCGCGGCTATTACTGATTAGTCATTTCTTATGGTTGAAATAAAAAAAGTACATACTTATACGGGGCATCAAGGAGCAGTTTATACGATTGAAAGAGGTGCCACATCCAATATTTTTTATTCCTCTGGAGCTGATGGTCAGATCATACAATGGGACTTGAACAATCTTGAAAATGGTAGGCTCATAGCCAAGCTGCCTACATCAGTTTATGCGCTCAGGTTTATTCCAATGTACAATACTTTAATCGTTGGTCAGAATTTTGAAGGGATTCATTTGATAGATGTCAACAACAACAAGGAGATTGGGTCTTTGAAACTTACTTCGTCTCAGGTTTTTGATATTCAAATGATTGGTGATGGTATTCTGATTGGTACTGGTGACGGATGTTTGGTGGAAGTTGGGTTGAATGATCTTAAAGTCAGGAAA
>CAXBNB010000942.1:0-1509 GCA_963976505.1 uncultured Reichenbachiellaceae bacterium | reverse complement strand
CCTGCCATTACCGGAAAAGTGGAGCTGGTTTATGAAGGAGAGCAGGAAGGCCCGGGAATAGTGGCTCAAAATTTGATTGGAAAGGCTATCCGAACGATGTTACCGGATATTTTTCCAAACCCCGAAGAGGTTAGGAATAAAAAAGAAAGTGTTGATCCTTACAAAGCGATTTCTACTTGGTTTGAGAAAGGCAATATGATTGATATTTTGCATGATTATACTCAGAAAGAATATCAGGAAGTGCTGACTTCAATAACGGGGCTGGAATCATTGGTTAAAAATCATTGTAAGCCAAAAACAACAAATGAAAGGTTGTTCTTAATGGAGTTTGTATTGTTTGGATTGGTAGAGTACAGTTACCTTAGTAAACATGCATTGGAAAAAGGGATTCAATTCAATGATTTATTGAGTAGCATGATTTCTTCCTTTGATGAAGATGAAGAAATCGATTATTAATATATCTAAATAGAAAAAAATCACGTTATAGCTTTTTCCAAGAAACCTTCAACTCAATACAATGTCAGAAATAATCAGTACTACCGAAATTGCAAGGAAATATGTAATGGGCTCAGAAACCATTCACGCCTTGAAGTCAATTAGTATAAAGATCAATAAAGGAGAGTATGTTGCTTTTATGGGGCCTTCTGGATCCGGAAAATCAACATTGATGAATATTATTGGTTGTCTGGATACTCCGTCTTCAGGTCAGTATATTTTGAATGACAATGACGTCAGTAATTTAACAGAAAGTGAGCTGGCGGAAATCAGGAATAAAGAGATAGGGTTTGTGTTTCAGACATTTAATCTACTGCCAAGGTCAACATCATTGGAAAATGTAGCGCTACCGTTGATATATGCTGGGTATAGCAAATCTGATCGTGAAGAAAGAGCACAAGCAGCGTTGAGGGGAGTAGGACTGGAGGACAGGGGTTCTCACAAACCCAACGAACTGTCCGGTGGTCAGCGTCAACGTGTGGCCATTGCCCGTGCGTTGGTAAATGACCCTAGTATCATTTTGGCGGATGAACCAACAGGGAACCTAGACACCAAAACTTCATACAGTATCATGGAGTTGTTTGAAGACCTACACAAAAAAGGAAACACCATCATCATGGTAACTCACGAAGAGGATATAGCACAATATGCACACCGGATAATTCGCTTGAGGGATGGATTGATAGAGTCTGATTTAGTCAATGAAAATATTGTTAGCGCACAAAGACTGACAACTGTTTAATATTTGATCGTACTACAGACAGAAGTTTATCCAACTAAATTCAATCAAGAAAAATTATATTAAAAAGCTGAAATTCGTTTTCTGCTAGGGTTTAATCAATGTTGGGGTCAACTATTGGTTTGCTTTCCCAACCATTGAGGGACACCAAGTTCTTTCCGCTTATTGCTACGTCAACAATTCCCTTTTTTTGAAATTCGTCTTTAATATTCAGCAAACTACAAGGTCATAATTCCGACGAAATGAAAAGGAATTAGTTGAGATGGAAAGGGCTA
>CAXBNB010000941.1:0-1521 GCA_963976505.1 uncultured Reichenbachiellaceae bacterium | reverse complement strand
GAGGGAAGAAGTGAAACCTCTTTAGGAATGGCAATTAAAGATTTATCTAGGGATAAATTGATTGTGGGCACAAAAATTTCCCCATCTCATTGTTTTCCTGGTCAAATTGCACAACACTGTGAAGCTTCACTCAAAAGGTTGAATACAGACTACATCGACATCTATATGGTGCATTGGCCGATTCATCCGCATTCGATCCGACACTATACCAATGATGAAGCAATCATTAACAATCCTCCTTCTTTAGAGGAGGCTATGGAAGGATTGTTGACTTTACAAAAAGAAGGGAAAATAAGGTACATAGGTGTGAGCAACCACAGTGCCAGTCGCTTGGAGTCTATTCCGGAAAAGGATTCCATCGTAATCAATGAACTGCCCTATAATTTATTGTGCCGAGCTCCAGAATATGAAATACTTCCTTACTGTAAGGAAAAAGGAATTGGCGTGATTGGGTACATGAGTTTGCTTCAAGGTATTTTGGCGGACATATATCCGACCATTGACGATATTCCTTTGCTGATGAGAAGAACACGACATTTTGACGATAGAAAAAATAAATTGAGTCGTCATGGTGAGAATGGTTTTGAAAAGGAAACGCAAGATGCATTAGACGCCATCAGGAAAATATCCAAAGAAGTTGGAATTAGTATGCCTGACTTGGCATTGAAGTGGGCGGTAGTAAATGAAGCCATTTCCACTTCCTTGGTAGGAGTGCGAAGTGTGAAAAGGCTGGAAGCCAATATCAAAGCCATTAATGAACCATTAGAACAGAATATTATTGCTGAGCTTAATTTGGCAACAAGCACACTAAAGGATAAGATGGGAGGAAACCTAGACTACTATGAGGGAGCAAAAAATGATAGAACCTGATAGTGATCAAAACATTTATTACTTCCGAAGTGTATTGAGAAATCTGTGTGTAGGCTTTTTTATCATAGTTTTTTCGGGTTGTACCGACAATGCCTCAAAAAGTGAGCTCAAAAAGCCGGATTTAGTCTTTCGAATGGCGCTTCAGCCCAATGAAGCGAGTAGGGTGTGGGAGGTATCCAACTTAGTCAGGGACGAACTGGAAAGGCGTTCGAATGGACGGATCAAGGTAATGTTTTATGGAGCTGGTGTATTGGGAAATGAAAGGCAGTTGCTAGAGACCTGCTACTTGGGTATTATAGAAATGGTGCAGGTGACTTCATCCGTTGTTACCACACTGGATCCTACTTTTGACACTTTCGACATGCCTTATTTGTTCATCGATGAAACGCACCATCAAAAGGTGTTGAATGGATCAATAGGCAAAGAACTCCTGGATGGCCTCTCTAAAAATAAACTGCAAGGTCTGGGCTTTTATTCATGTGGGTTTAGGAATATTTATGCGAATAAGGCAATTACTTCGCCTGAAGACCTGCAAGGGATGAAAATTCGTGTTATGGAAAGTCCTGTGATGATAGAGGCTTTGAATAGCATGGGAGCAAGTGCCACGCCATTGTCAGCTTCTGAGGTTTTCACCTCACTGAAAACAGGTGT
>CAXBNB010000940.1:0-1524 GCA_963976505.1 uncultured Reichenbachiellaceae bacterium | reverse complement strand
TAGCTTTTCCTTTTGGGTTTTCTTTTTAAATAATCCGAACATGGTTTGTCAATTAAAAAGTTGATTCAAAACTTCGTTTCTATGTTGAAAGATGTTTTTGAGTTGATTTCTTATAAATAGTTTTTCTACGATAATACCTAAGAACCAAAATGGAATTTTGTAAGAAACTTTGTCTTTTACTAAAACTCCTCCTTCGGTCGGTTCGAAGGAATGCTCATGATGCCACATGCTGTAAGGGCCATAGCGCTGCTCATCAACAAACAGGTGAGGTTCATTCACGTGTGTGATTTCAGTCACCCATCCCGACTTTACTCCTGGTAGTAAACCTATTTGATAAGTAATGATTTGTCCCTGATACATTTTGGATGGTTCTCCAGATGTGATTTTAAATCCCATGTGTTCTGGAGTGATTTTCACCAAATTCTTTGGAGAGGAAAAAAACTCCCATGCTTCTTCAATGCTAATCGGCAGTTTTTGTTCTGCTTGCAGTGTAAATATTCCGGAATGTTTCTTGAATGACAATTCTGTTTCTGAACCCATATTTTACATTGCTATGCCTGATTTGTAAGTACTGATAGCCCTGTCTCTTGCAACGGCATGATCAACAATTGGTTGGGGATAATTTAGCGAATTAAGTTCAGGAAGCCACTTTTTTATGTATTTCAGATCACGATCAAACTTTTTCAATTGAATAGTAGGATTGAAAACCCGAAAGTATGGTGCCGCATCGCAACCACAACCTGCCGCCCATTGCCAGTTGCCGTTGTTGGAGGCAAGCTCATAGTCCAGTAGTTTTTCTGCGAAATAGGCCTCTCCCCAACGCCAGTCAATCAGCAAATGCTTACACAAAAAACTGGCAACCACCATTCGAACCCTATTGTGCATAAACCCAGTTTGGTTCAGTTGTTTCATGCCCGCATCTACCATCGGATAGCCTGTTTCGCCATTGCACCAAGCTTTGAACTGCTGCTCATCATTTATCCATTTGATGTTGTCGTATTTTGGTTTGAAACTTTGGTGCACAACATGCGGAAAATGAAAAAGAATGGTCATGAAGAATTCTCGCCAGATCAACTCACTTAAAAATACCTGATTGGTATTTGCGGCAATTCGTACTACCTGTCGCACACTGACTGTGCCAAATCTTAGATGTGTTCCCAGCCTTGTGGTTTGATCTAGGTGAGGAATGTCACGGTGTTGATCGTATTGTTTGATGTTTTCTTTTTCAAAGAGGCTTACTTCGATTTTGCTTTTTGAAAAGCCTAGCTCCTCTATTGTTGGTAAGTTGAAATTGCCTTTGATAAAATGGGTTAGAAGAGACTCAGATGGATATTCTGCTGTATTTTTTTCAATTGAAAAGTTTTGAAACCACTTGTTTTTGTAAGGAGTATATATGGTGTAAGGAGTGCCGTCAGCTTTTTTAATGTCATCTTTTTCAAAAATTACCTGATCTTTAAAAGTGTGAAACTCTATATTTTTTGTTGCTAACAATTGCTGAACTTCCTTGTCTCTGTTCAGTTCATA
>CAXBNB010000939.1:0-1529 GCA_963976505.1 uncultured Reichenbachiellaceae bacterium | reverse complement strand
AGGAAACAAAATCAAAGCCAGTAAAGTATGCATCATCACTTGAAAAATCGGCGCACCACCAGAAATATTCTCGAGGTAAGGTTCCAATTGTGTATGTACATACTCAAAAATGATAAATAGGCATAAATAAATAGCAAACTTTATCACTCCTTTATTTCTTAATTTTCTCGTAAACACCACAGTAATCACAACCAGTAGAGCCATAAACGAAACTTCTCCCGTTACAAACCACCACATTTCCCAATAAGGAGGTTTTACTTCAAATGAAGTTTTACTGATATTGTCTTCACTCCAATACACCTCATTGTCAGACTGTTTTACTTCGAAAGTGTATTTCCCTGGATCCAGGTTGGTGTAGGTCATGTTCGTTTGTTTTACAGGTGGTGACCAAGCATTGTCATAGCCAACCAACTTATACCTGTAAAGGTTTTTGTCGGGATCTCTTAAATTAACCGCAATGTAATCGAAGGTGATATCATGTTGATTGTGTTCAAACTTAATGCCATCAGGGATGTTTCCTTCTCTGGTTTTTTTGTTTGTGAATTGCATTAAATCTATTGGCTTGTAAAAAAGCCTGATATCAGTTATGTGTGAGACCAGTTGCTTATAGCCAAATTTCTTATGGGGAGTAGATAGGTAAGTGACCCCTTTTCTATTTCCCATCCAGATATTATGATCTTTATCACTAAACACACTACCAAGCAAGAAATTCAACTCACCAAGGCCATCTTTGGTTGTTATATTGGTAATGGATCCAGTGAGCTTGTCCAATCGACTAAGCCCCTGCCTATGCCCTACCCATATATGATCATCATAATCCGCAATAATAGAATTACAGTAATCTGAAATCAGTCCTTCCTTTTTGGTGAAATGTATAAATGATTCCCCTGTATATTCAAAAATACCATTACCGTATGTAGCGATCCAGATGTCACCTTCTTTATCCATACTTATTGAATTGATATCACGAGAAGGAAAAACATTATTCTTGGTCAATAGATCAACTGTTCCATCTATTTTGATTACTGCTAGACCAGCTGAATGGGCTGCAGTCCAAATATTCCCTTCTCTGTCTGATTTTATCGAATAGACTTCATTGTGATAAAACCCTGTGGAAGTAGAATAATTTTGAATTAAATGACCATTTTCATCAAATTTGAAAATCCCATGACCTGACATAGATATCCAGATATTGCCATCAGGATCGCATTCAATATCCCTTACAGGAGACACTTCGAAATTGATATCCAATGGAATAGAAACTACATTTTTCAAAAATTCATCCGAACGGTAAATACCATGTGCTTTCGTACCAATCACGAATGAACTGTCAATCTCATAGGCAATGTTGGTAATTTCCATTCCAGCAAAGATGTCACTGCGAAATTGCATGAATTTCAAACTATCGGATTTATCTGGATAGTATCCTTTAATGATTCCGTTATCCGTTCCAAAAAAATACTCATGGTTTCGATTTTGAATGGTAGTATGAACCAAGTTGATCCCAAAAGACTTTTCAAAAGGAAAAT
>CAXBNB010000938.1:0-1537 GCA_963976505.1 uncultured Reichenbachiellaceae bacterium | reverse complement strand
GATCAAGGAAACAGGTTACGAAGGTACCGAGTTGGGCGATTGGGGGTTTATGCCTACCAAGCCTCATCTATTGTCTAAAGATATCTCAGACAGAAACTTGGAGTTGCTTGGAGCTTTTGTTCCGGTAGCTTTGGCTGATAAGAAAAATCACCTTGCAGGTATAGCAGAAGCTTTAAAAATTGCAGGGTTGATGTACTATGCAGGGTACGAAGGTGCTAGAATAGTATTGGCCGATGACAATGGTTCTGTTGATCAAAGAGCAAAAAACGCTGGCAGGATTACAAGCTCTATGGGGCTTACAAAAGAACAATGGAAAGTTTTTGCTGAAGGAGCCAACCAAATTGCTTTTGCAGTAAAGGAAGCTTTTGGTTTTCAAACCGTTTTTCACCATCACTGTGCTGGTTATGTAGAAACACCAGATGAGGTAGAGATGCTATTGCAACATACTGACAAAAATTTACTAGGTCTTTGTCTGGATACAGGACATTATCAGTTTGGGGGAGGAGATCCATTGGAGGCACTCAAAAAGTTTAAAGAAAGGATCTGGTATGTGCATTTCAAAGACTTTGATCCAGTAGTAGCTGAGCTAGCGCAAAAGAATGATTGGGATTATTTTAAATCAGTGCAAGAAGGAGTTTTTTGTGAGTTAGGCAAAGGTGCAGTTGATTTCAAAGGCGTGCTAAACGAGCTTAATAATCAAAACTATTCGGGTTGGGCAGTAGTAGAGCAGGATGTACTTCCTGGTATGGGCAATCCTAAAAACTGTGCACAAGCCAATCGTAATTACCTTAAAACAATTGGTTTATAAGACTTGATTTAGACTTAACTGATAAAAAAGAATTAAAATGAACAAAATAAATGTAGGCATCATTGGAGTTGGACGAATGGGACAAATCCATTTGGACAACCTAGTATTGAAATTCCCAGAAGTAAATGTCGTGGCAATTTCAGATGTTTTGGAATCTTCTAAGTCTCTGGCTGAAAGATATAATGTTCCGAATTTTTATACCGACTACAGGGATTTGATTAACAATCCTGATGTTGAAGCAGTAGTGATATGCTCTCCTACAGACAGACATGCCGAAAATATTCTGGCTGCTGTGAGAGCTGGAAAACAGGTTTTTTGCGAAAAGCCGATGGATCTTTCACTTGAAACCGTTCAGGAATTAGAAGATATAATTGAAGCTTCAGGAGTAAAATTCATGCTGGGTTTCAACCGTAGGTTTGACCCTAATTTCAAAAAGATAAAGTCTTTAATTGATGAGGGGAAAGTCGGTGAGCCACATATTGTGAAGATCACGAGCCGTGATCCTGCACCACCTCCAGTATCTTATATCAAAAGTTCTGGTGGTATGTTTGTTGACATGACCATTCATGATTTCGATATGGCTAGGTTTATGGCTGGTAGCGAGGTGAAACAGGTTTTTGCAGTAGGTAAAAACCTAGTTGATCCCGAAATCGGAAAGGCTGGCGATATTGATACAGCGGTAATCACACTTACTTTTGAAAACGGATGCATTGCTACCATCGACAACAG
>CAXBNB010000937.1:0-1541 GCA_963976505.1 uncultured Reichenbachiellaceae bacterium | reverse complement strand
GAGAATGTATTGCCACTTGTGTCCAATCTGTTATTTCGTTCATTTTTTTGGGTTTAAAGAGTGCACATCTTTACAATGATTTGATTTGTTCAAGACATCAAGAGATGTTAATTACTCTTTGGACTGAGGAATGGATCATTAGTCACAATTTTCAAAAATTATTTTGGTGAAAGACTGCTTATAAGCCATTCAAGGTGGATAATTAAATTGGTGGTTGGTGTATGAAAAACAGGTGTACGCTTGCTGTTCCTATCGAAGTTTAATAGATCACACTGTTACACATTCACGGTATTTAAGTATTTGCTATAATGCTTAAATTTTATTGCTTAACTTAGTATTTAAGTAATTACTAAAATAGTATTATATGAGCAATACATGCATTAGAATATTAGCAGATCCAGTTCAAATCCAGGAGTGTAAGGAAACCTTGAACAGATTGGAGGAGCAACTCGACCTGACAACCAATATCTTTAACCTTGCCGGAAACGCAGCACGGTTAAAAATCCTTTTCCTGCTCCATAGAGAAGGTAAAATGTGTCCATGTGACTTGAGTGATGTGCTTGAAATATCAGTAGGTGGAATATCACAGCACCTACGGAAGCTAAAAGATGGTGGCCTTGTAAAAGACAAGAAGGTTGGGCAGACAGTCTTCTATTCACTTGTAGAAGGGAATCTAGAACTTGTTTACCCTGTACTGGAAAGTTTATCCATCCAAAATCAAATAGAACTGACATCATGAGTACATCTAGCGAAAACTCTCGACAAACAAATCTCTCCTCAAAAAGTGTAGGTGCGGGATTGATTACAGCATTTGTAGCCTCACTGTGTTGTATCACACCTGTAATTTCATTGTTGGCAGGCATTGGCGGTATAGCAACAACATTCTCTTGGATGGAACCTTTCAGGCCTTTTCTCATCGCTTTAACAATTGGAGTTTTGGGCTTTGCGTGGTATCAGAAACTAAAGCCAAGAAACCAAGAAGCCATTGATTGCGCTTGTGAAACAAATGATTCACCTTCTTTCTGGCAATCCAGCATGTTTTTGGGACTTGTTACTGTGTTTGCCGTATTGATGCTTGCTTTTCCAAGTTACGCTCACATTTTTTATTCTGATTCAAAGAACACCAATTCAATAGCAATAGAACAGGAAACCCCATTGACGCTCAAGGAATTTAAGATCAAAGGCATGACTTGTGCTGGATGTGAAGCCCATGTGAAAAGTGAGATTGGAAAACTCGCTGGAATTGAAGCCATAAAAGTCTCTTATGATAAAGAGCATGCCCTAGTGAAGTATGATTCATTGAAAGTAAACAAAAATCAGATCGTAGAAGCCATCAATAAGACCGGCTATACAGTAATCGAAAAGCAGAAGTGATTATGGGAAAGGAAATCATTTTAGAATCAACCATTACCTGTCCGAAATGCGGACACCAAAAAAAAGAAACCATGCCTACGGATGCCTGTCAATATTTCTATGCATGTGAAAACTGCGCAGAAGTACTTAAGCCCAAAGCGGGTGATTGCTGTGTGTACTGCAGTTTG
>CAXBNB010000936.1:0-1544 GCA_963976505.1 uncultured Reichenbachiellaceae bacterium | reverse complement strand
ACATTGGCTTTGTAACTGAAACCAGAAACCTGAACCTTGAAGCCAATCAAAGAATAGATATCGAGTTGAACAATGCCAGCAAGCAGCTCGAAGAAATAGTGGTGACAGGTGAGCCGGAAGACGTAAACGTCTCTGGAATACAAATGAGTGCAGACAAAATGGATATGAAAACCATGCAAAAAATTCCACCCTTGCTGGGGGAAGTGGATGTTTTGAAAAGCATTCAATTGCTGCCGGGTGTGTCTACCGTGGGTGAAGGGGCATCAGGATTTAATGTGAGGGGCGGTAGTACTGGACAAAACCTCGTCCTTTTGGACGAAGCTCCAGTTTTCAATTCGTCACACATGCTGGGATTCTTTTCGGTGTTCAATCCAGACGCAGTTAAGGACATTAAGCTTATCAAAGGAGGTATTCCCTCCCGATATGGAGGTAGAATTTCTTCCATATTGGACATAAGGATGAAAGAAGGAAACAATAAGGAATTGGAAGCCACTGGTGGTATTGGGACTATATTTAGCCGATTGGCGATAGAGGCTCCTATTGTAAAGGACAAAGCCTCCTTTATCATTGCAGCACGAAGGTCCTACATTGATGTCCTCACCAAACTGACTACTGATGTATTAGATGATGGGGCTGCTTTAAATTTTTATGACCTGACTCTAAAAACCAACTACAACATCAACAAAAAAAACAGGGTGTTTGTGTCTGGTTATTTGGGTAGAGACAATTTTAAGTTCGATGCACAACAAGGCTTTAACTGGGGAAACCGAACACTTACCACTCGATGGAACCATATTTTTAATGACCGCCTTTTTTCTAATATTACAGGTTTTTTCAGTGACTATGATTATCAATTGGCTTTTGGAGAAGACGAACTAGATCGGTTTGATTGGAGTTCCAGAATTTTTACTTACGATTTAAAACCTGAGTTTACTTACTTCATCAATCCTCAAAATGAGCTGAGTTTTGGCGGTGAATTTTTATTGTATCGGTTTGAACCCGCCAATGCAGTTGGGGTCAGTAATGGTGAGGTTCAAGACATCACGATTGACCAAAAGTATGCTCTGGAAACATCTGCTTACTTAGAAAATGTTCAGCATATTGGTTCCAAGGTTTCTATTCAATATGGTGCACGCCTTTCTCATTTTCAATACATAGGGCCAGGCACTTATTTTGAATTTGATGAGCAACCTGCAGGAACGAGAAGAAATGTAGTGAATGAGTACAAAGCCAAAAGCGGCGAAACGATTCAAAGTTATAACAACATAGAACCCCGATTTTCATTTAAATACCAGCTGAATAACTCTACCTCACTCAAAACGAGTTACAACAGAACCAGTCAGTATGTTCATTTGATATCTAATACTACTGCCTCAAATCCTCTGGACATTTGGATACCAAGCAGCAACAATGTTAAACCGCAAACCGGACATCAGGTGGCAATGGGCTTGTTTAAGAATTTTGGGGATGACAACAACATCGAGACATCTGTAGAGGCCTACTACAAGAAAACCAATAACCAGATTGACTATATAGATGGGGCT
>CAXBNB010000935.1:0-1564 GCA_963976505.1 uncultured Reichenbachiellaceae bacterium | reverse complement strand
TGAGGTCAGTTGCATTGCCCTTTTCAATAGTTTGTATGCATGATTTCCATCCAACAAGCGAGACCAAAAATTGATTTTCCAGGCAATGGACCAACCCGTACCGTCATCACCTCTTCCTTTCAAGGACACTTTAGCTGCCTCTGCCAATTCAGGTGTATCAGCAACCGATATCTGATTGCCAGGATGCAAGGCATACAAATGTGACACATGACGGTGTTTGTTGTCAGGATCATCTCTGTCCTCTTTCCATTCCTGCAATTGCCCCCACTTACCAATTCTCAAAGGAAGCAGGTTGTCTCTGGCTTCTATCAATTGTTGTTTGAAGGGATCATCAGTACCCAACGCTTCGCAAGCTTTGATGCAATTGTTGAATATGTCCCAGGCGATTTCAATGTCCATGTAAGCCCCAGTGGAAATCCCTCCATGCTCGGGTGAATAAGAAGGAGAGGAAACCAAAAATCCTTCGTTATCCTGAGTCAGGTAGTCCAACCAAAACAGGGCTACTTCCTTCATGATCGGATAGCCTTTGTTTTGAAGAAAATCCTTGTCTCCAGTGAATTCATAATGTTCCCAAACATGACGCCCATACCATGCTGCACCTCCAGGGAAAAATCCCCATGGAAAACTCCAGCCAGGTGCTGTAAATCCAAAAGTGTTGTTCATGGTGTTGACCACCCATCCTCTGGTATTGAAAAATTCCTGTGCGGTCTTACGCCCTGGCTCTCTAAGTTTATCGATGTATTCGATTAGAGGCAGGTGGCATTCAGATAGATTGGTCACTTCTACTGGCCAATAGATCATCTGAATGTTGATGTTGGCATGGTAATCAGATGCCCAAGGCGGATTGTTCTTGTCATTCCATTTACCCTGCAGATTGGCTGGCAAGGTGCCCGGCCTGGAACTGCTGATCATCAGGTATCGCCCATATTGAAAATAAAGTGCTTCCAACGAAGGGTCAGGCTTTCCAGATGCATAAGCCTCCAACCTTTCATCAGTAGGAATTGCATCGTTTTTAGTATTGCCAAGTTGGAAATTGACTCTGGAATAGAGCGAACGGTAATCCTTTTTGTGTTCGTTCAGCAAATCGCTATAACCGGCTGATTTGACTGATGCTATGCTTTTCTTGTTCAATGCTTCATAGTCCCTGCCATTGTAATTGGGGTATTCATTTGGTAGTCAGTAGCAGCAGTAAGGTACAATGTCAGTTTCTTTGCAGATTTAACCAACAACTTGCTTTCGGAAAAATCAATCTTGTCTCCGTCAGATTCCACCAACATACGGCTTTCAAATGCCATTCCATTGTTTGCCAGTTTTCCCGACACAATGAGCTGATTGTCTTTGAATACTACATTCAGGTTTTTGTGCAGTGAGGTCTGCCTTACTTCGTAATCACTACCATCAGGATTATTGTTTTCGAAATGAAAAACGATCGTACGTTTCGGATAACTGGCGAAATACTCACGGTGATAGGTCACATTACCTACTTCATAATCCACAGATCCTATGGCATCCGAAATATTGAGCTCCCGGCTGTAGTTTTTTTCTTCACCTTGGTGATTGGTTT
>CAXBNB010000934.1:0-1614 GCA_963976505.1 uncultured Reichenbachiellaceae bacterium | reverse complement strand
AGTACTATCCACATATTTTTGCCAATAACGACCATGACCTGTACTATACGCAAGGGTATGTAACTGCCCGTGATAGACTTTGGCAAATGGAATTTCAACTGATTGCAGCGGCTGGAAGGGTGTCTGAAATTATAGGAAAAAAGGCATTGGATTTTGATAGAGGTCGCAGAAGAATTGGCCTACTCTATGGTGCCAAAAGAATGCTAGAGCAAGCTGAGAAAAGCCCGAAAAGCTTTCAGGCACTTCAGGCCTATACAGATGGTATCAATGCCTATATCAATGAATTAGATTATTCAAGCTATCCTATCGAATATAAATTACTCGATTACAAGCCTGAGCCATGGGAAAATATAAAATCTTGTTTGTTTTTAAAGCTCATGGAAAACGACCTTTCTCGCTATGAAGCTGATCTTGAAAACACAAATGCCCTCAAACTCTTTGGACGTGAAGATTTTGATTTTTTGTTTCCTGAGCGTCATCCAGATTTAGATCCTATTATCCCTAAAGAGACCAAGTGGGATTTTGTGCCAATTGAAGTAGAAAAGCCGGAAGTAGACTTTGTGGGGCTTCTAACGGAAAAAACCATAGAAAAGCCGGACCCTAGAAATGGATCTAACAGTTTCGTAGTGTCAGGAAAAAGAACCGCAAATGGGAAAGTGATTTTAGCCAATGAAATGGATTTGCAATTGCGATTGCCTTCTGTTTGGTACATTTTGCAACTCCATGCACCTGGTATCAATGTGTTTGGCAGTACTATGCCTGGTGCTCCTGGGGTTATTGCAGGTTTTAATGATTCTATAGCCTGGGGTGAAACCAATGCAAAAAGAGATATTGTAGATTGGTATTATACAGAGTTTAAAAATTCAAGAAGAGAAGAGTATAAATACGACGACAAGTGGCTTAAAACACAAAAAATCGTCGAAGAATTCAAAATAAAAGGAGAGAAGCCGTTCTATGATACCATTGTTTATACACATTATGGACCAGTAACGTATGATCGTAATTTCCTTGGTGACGGTGATAAAATAAACTACTCGATGAAGTGGAGCGCTCATGAGGGGTCTGATGAATACCTTACCTTTTATGAACTAAATAGGGCTCGCAATTATGATGATTTTGTAAAGGCAACAGATCACTATGATGGCCCGCCTCAGAACTTTTCTTTTGCATCAGCATCAGGTGAAATTGCAATAAGAATCAATGGAAAATTTCCTGTGAAGTGGCCAGAGCAAGGAAAATTTCTTTTGGATGGAAGAAAGTCTTCACATGAATGGCAGGCCATTATTCCTAAAAGTCAGAATATGGTGGTAAGAAACCCTGAAAGCGGCTTTGTGAGTTCTGCCAATCAACACCCAGCCGATATTTCATACCCTTATTATACCTTTGATTCGCACTATGAATACTATAGAAATAGAAGGATAAATGATAGATTGAAGGCATTGGGAGATATTCGTCCGGCAGATATGATGCGACTTCAAAACGACAACTACAATTACCGGGCATTGGAAAGCTTGCCGATGATGTTGGATAGTTTGGATACCGCTAAGCTGAATAATTCGCAATTGAAAGCATTCATGATGCTTCGCAAGTGGGATTATTTCAATAGCCCAGATC
>CAXBNB010000933.1:0-1618 GCA_963976505.1 uncultured Reichenbachiellaceae bacterium | reverse complement strand
AGGCGATCACATCAATCCTTATATATTTGTGGAAATTTAAAATTATATATTCAATGTCCAAATCTATATATGTAGTAATCATGGCAGGTGGTATAGGAAGCCGATTTTGGCCCTATAGTCGCAATGCACGACCAAAACAATTTATAGACGTTTTAGGTACGGGAAGGTCTCTTCTCCAAATGACTTATGATCGCTTTTTAAATATCACTAGCAAAGATAACATATTGGTGGTAACCAACGATAATTATGGAGCGCTGGTTAAGGAACAATTGCCAGATATAGCTGAAAGTCAAATTTTATTGGAACCGTTTAGGAAAAATACTGCGCCATGTATTGGTTATGCAGCTTATAAAATTAACAAAAAGGATCCAAACGCTTTGATGATAGTAACTCCTGCTGATCATGCCATATTTAAAGAAAATGTTTTCAACACTGTAATTGCGACAGCTCTTGAGGCGGCAGAATCTGATGAGAAATTGATTACAATAGGCATTGAACCAAATAGGCCAGAAACAGGCTATGGTTACATTCAATACCTTGAAAATGAAGATGGAAATAAAGTAAAAAAAGTCAAGACTTTTACAGAAAAACCGGATTTAGATTTGGCAAGAAAATTCGTTGAAAGTGGCGACTTTGTATGGAATGCAGGGATATTCGTTTGGTCAGTGAAAGCCATTATTTCTTCTTTTGAAAACAACCTTCCGGATATAGCACAAGTTTTTGAGGAAGGAGCAAGTGAGTTTTATGCTGAAGGTGAAGAAGAATATATAAAGAAGGCCTATGCTCAATGCAGTAATATTTCGATCGATTACGGAATAATGGAGAAAGCTTCTAATGTCTTTGTAGTGATGGGGGATTTTCAGTGGTCCGACCTTGGATCATGGAATTCTCTACATGAATTGCGTGAAAAGGATGAAAATCATAATGTTATTGATGCCAATGTCCTCTTGAGTGACTGTTCTAATAATTATATCAAGTCTGACGATGAAAAACTGGTGGTTTTACAAGGGTTGGATGGTTATCTGGTAGCAGACTTTGATGATGTCCTATTGATTTGTGAGAAAGACAAAGAAGAAAATTTCAAAAACTATATCAATGATGTGAAGGCAAAAAAAGGAGATCAGTATTTGTGATTACCATTTGCTAGTTCAAGGAAACTATCGCTGTAAGAGTCGGATACGTAAATTGTGATGAAGGATGAAATGAAATTTTACGTCCATTTTTCTTTTCATTCTTCAAAATGGTCTTCGAAGTAAAATAGCCAAGCACAGCACCCGCGAAAACATCTGTTGCCCAATGCTTATTGTCATGAATGCGAGACAACCCCGCGACTGTAGCAAGTGAATAGGCTGAAATAACCACCCATTTCTTATCCTTATAAATTTGCGACAATGTGGTGGCAAGTGCAAAAGCAGTAGCAGTATGTCCTGACGGAAAAGCCTTATGTTTGCCGCCTATAGATGGGCCATGCCATGAATTTTTACTGTCTCCTGAATTTGGGCGGCTTCTGTGTCCAATGTTTTTGATGGTCTGTGCTAAAAGACCTGAGAGCAAGCTTGATTTGAGTGCCAATAATGAAACATCCTGCATCTTTTGATTTTGGCTAATCAATCCAGAG
>CAXBNB010000932.1:0-1624 GCA_963976505.1 uncultured Reichenbachiellaceae bacterium | reverse complement strand
TGACAGACCTATTGTGTCCCAGATGTATCACTTCTACTCCAGTAGATTGAATGATTCTCCGCATGATATTGATGGCAACATCATGACCATCAAATAAGGATGCGGCTGTTACTATTCGTATATGATTTTTGGGAATATAGGGAGGTATTATTCTTTGACTCATTTCATTTGGCAATCAAGGTCACAAAAATACCTAATGTTTCGAATTTTCGGTTCCAATGGCAGTTTGTGTTTGCACTTCAGAAGCTGGAGACTCGGAAAATTCAACCAATTTTTTTAACCTCTGAAGTGACTCTTGATTGGACGGTTGTTTGATGTTGTTGATGATATTGGTCTTTTCTTTTTTCGTTAAATGCCAACTCAGTGACGCCCGTTCCAACTCTTTTTGCCAGATTTCCTGGGCTTTGTTTATAAATTCTTTTTGCTCAAAAATGCTGAGTGTATTGTATTCCAGTCCAATCAAATCTATTTCGCCATCAAACCATTCATTGGCAAAAGTCAATTTGTAATCGTTACTGATGTCCTGTGAATTGCCCAAATTGTTATAGACACTACTGATGGGTACGGAAATTCGTTCGAGAATGGAAAGATTGCTCCTTTCCTGAATGGGTGCGTCTTTGCGAGTATCTCTAACCGAAAGTATGACTCCACTGGTGTTGTCTGCTATCCAATCTTTGAAATTGAATAGAAACTTCAAAGCATCTGAAATGCCAAAATTATCCGAAACCCCGGCATCCATAATCTCTATAACAGGTTCACTGGGCAAAGTCAAGTTTGGAGTGACGTAAGGAAATGAGGCATTCATCCTCAAAGCGGTCAGAATTTTTAGATTCTCAGCCTTTTGTTCTTTGAAAAACTGGAGAAAATCAACGCTACTGTTTTTGTACATGATATGCCCTTCTCTGTCTTTGGCAAAAATATTCATGTAGGTGACAGGATGAGGAGATATATAGAGCTTGCGCCCATCCAGAGAAACGGTAGGCCCCAAAATCATCATTGGCGTTTGAGACGTAAATTCTACTTCTGTGTAATCTGTCAGTTTCTTGTCCAACACAAAATCGGTATTGGAATTCAATTGATTCTCAAACTCATAACCTCGGTCTTTCAGGTATTTTTTTCCTTCATAAGTATAAAATTGATTTCGAAGAATCAGGTCATTGACCACCAGGCTAAAAATGATTGGGTTGAGGTTGTCTTTTGAAATGTTGTTTAAAGCAGACGCATGATCGAATTGAGCAGAGCGTAATTTCAATTCTCTAAAATAGGCTGCACCAAAAGCTCCCCCAGATGCTCCGGTGATCAACATGGTATGGTCCATCAACTTGCCCCCTAATAAACTATCTGCATGAAGTAGGGAGTTAAAAGTCCATAGAGCAGCCCTTTGCCCACCACCACTTACACACAAAAGAATCATTTTTTGTTTCTTGCCTTCAGGCCATTTTGCTTTCCAGTTTTCCAGAATTTGAAGCGTATGGATTTTATCCTTTTCTATATTCTCATAAGAGTTTTGTTCCTTCAGGCTTTCTATAGAGTACTCTGCCTTTTGACCGTCATAGTCTAACCCCGGGGTTTCATAGACGGCATTGATGACACCTGATTTCATCAATGCATTGATCAAAAAGAA
>CAXBNB010000931.1:0-1624 GCA_963976505.1 uncultured Reichenbachiellaceae bacterium | reverse complement strand
ACAAACAAGGACAGCTCTTTGCCGGTACCATGGCTCAGGGTTCTGATAATACGGGTGGACATATAGTGAAAGTAAGTATTAATGCTAAAGGAAAAATCAAACTCGAAGATTTAGGTATTCCTGTAACAGGAGAGGGGGTTTACGCCATTACAAGTGATGCTGCAGTCAATAAGATTTATGGAATGACTTATCCATCCGGGTATTTCTTTTCTTATGACATCAAATCAAAAAAGACCAAGGTGTATAAGGACTTAGCTCCTTCTAAAAAAGTAAAGTACTCGTTGGAAGACCAATTTTCAGTGACTCCTGCAGATTATTTGAGTAGGGCATTGGTGACAGACAACAAAGGATTGGTATATGGCAGCTTGCCTTATGGCAAATTGTTTTTCTTCAATCCTGCGAATGAGACCTTGACTGAGATGGAAGATGAACTGCCCGAGGTTTGGGGCCGACGATCGTTGGGTCAGATACACTCATGGCTCAAGACCAAAGAAGGTAAAATATTTGGTGCCAATCGTGCCGATGGACAACTTTTCGAGCTCAACACTACAACCAAGAAAATCAAAAATTTAGGAAAGCCTATTATGATGCCGAAGTTAGCTGGTCTGGCTGAAGGCAGTGACGGGAACATCTATGGCATTTCAGGAGGTGCTCCTGGATACGCACATCTCTTCAGCTATAATGAGTCAGTGGGATTCAAAGATTATGGCAATCCAGAGTTTGATATGGTTGCGCCGGGCATAGAACAAGGCATAAAGTGGCGTGGTTATCAATTGGAAACAATTGCCGCTTCCGAAGATGGAAATTTCATCGTCATGGGAGAGGGTGAATCGCTCAGCCATTTGATGGTTTTTCCTGTCAAATAAACATGGAACTCTTTTTTCATAGAGACAAAATGGAGGGCATGAGAATGAATATTTTCTTCATAATGATTGGTGTAGGATGGTGCTTCAATGTAGCGGGACAAGACGCCAACATTGGTAGAGAAAACATACAATTCATTGATTATCCAGATTTCCCTGAAGCCAATTCTACCTGGGGTGATATAGGGTACAATTCGGTGACGGATGCAGTCTATATTGGAGTAACCAACCATAAAAACAAAATTGGTTTTTATGAATATTCTGTAGGTGATGATAAAATGAGGCTCAAGGGATTTGTCAATGAAATGGCTCATTTGAGAGATTTCCAATGGCAAGGAAAAATCCATTCGAAAATCACAACTGACCCTGATGGGAACGTCTATTTCGCAACCGACGGGGGAGAAGCCAGAGAGGAATTTCTGATGAATCACCCACATGGGTATGCCGGGGGATTTATCATGAAGTGGAATCCCAAAGATGAAAAACTCACCAACCTGGGAATGCCGATGCAGTATGAAAGCATTAAGAACATAGATGTAGATCCAGAGACAGGTAAAATCTATGCCGTCACTTACCCCCAGGTTCATTTTCTGGTTTATGATCCAAAGACCAATGAACTGCAGGATTTAGGAAGACTTGGCAGTGCCCATGTTCCTCGGATTACATTTTTGGATCAATGGGGCAACTGCTACTATTTGGATTGGAGGCAAAGGCTGGTGAAATACGAAAAGAGTACAGAAAAATTAGTATTTGCTAAAGAA
>CAXBNB010000930.1:0-1632 GCA_963976505.1 uncultured Reichenbachiellaceae bacterium | reverse complement strand
ACCCAGCCAAAGAATACACCAAGTACAAGTCCACCTCCCAAATCCCTCAAAAAGATCCAGCCCACTCCTCCTATACTTACTGAATCCAATACTGCTTGTTCTTTGTAAACATTAACCAATACGAGGGCCAAAACAATTGCTACACCGCCATTAAGTAATGCTTCCCCTGAAATCTTATTTTCCAATTCATTAGACAGCTGATGACTTCTAATGGTCTTAGTCACTGCTACAGGATCAGTTGACGAAATCAGTGCACCAAAAACCAAACAACCTATGTAGTGAAGTTCAATATTCATTAAACCCATTAAAAAATAAACAAGTGTACCAATGGCCAAAGTAGAAATCAATACCCCAAAAAACGACAGCACCAAAACAGGAATAAGTTGAGCTCCCAGTTTTTTAAAATCAACATTCAAAGCACCAGCAAAAAGCATAAAACTCAACACAAATTGCCCAAGTACTTCTTCAAAATCATATTGCTTGACATGTTCGGCTAGATGGAATTGCGGAAAAAGCAGCCCAAACACCAACACCAATAGAGAAAGGCTCAGTGCCATGATAGTCAACCCAATAGACGAGGGAAGCTTCAGGTAAAAGGTATTTACAAAAATAAATAGTCCTGAGAAAAAGATCAAAATTGCTATAATATCCAGTACGGTCATAACGCTAACTTAAAGATAAAATAGGGCAAGAGTTGTTCTTGTCCTATGTTTCAAAGGCTAAGTTATGTTTTGTACTTACCCCACAGCCTCTGAATAACCATGTAATATTCTCTATGTATAAATACTGATGTTTAAATCAACTTGAGGTGAGCTGCTTTTTTGATCAGTTCTGCTGTATTCTGTACATTAAGTTTTTTCATCATATTTACCCTGTGCGTTTCTACTGTTCTAGCACTAACAAATAGCTGATCTGCTATCTCTTTGGTAGTTTGGCCTTCAGAAACCAGTTGAATAACTTCCATTTCCCTGTCAGACAATTTTTTATGAGACTCGCCCTCAATTGCCATATTGCCTATCATCAACTGTGATATCTCACTATTGAAGTGTTTTTTTCCTACCGATACTTCTCTGATCGCAGTAATCAATTCGTGCTCGTTGGCATTTTTGATAAGATAACCAAAGGCGCCATTTCTCACCGCTTTTACTACATATTGCCCTTCAGCGTGCATGGTCAGCACAATGAATTTCACATCAGGATATTTATCTCTGCATTCTTTAATGGCTTCTAGACCATTGGTTTCAGGCATAGAAATATCAATAAGTACCACATGTGCTTTTTTAATATCTAAAATGGAAAACAGTTCTTTCACCGAATCAGCCTCACCTACTATCTCAAGTTCATCATTTTTTGAGAGCAAGGAAATGATTCCCTCACGAAAAAGCTGGTGATCATCTACCACTATAATCTTTATTCTACTCATTTAGTTGGTATTTCTATTTCTATAATTGTTCCTTCACCATTGCTTCTGATATCAAAAGTACCATTAGCTAATTTAACACGTTCTTTCATATTTCGTATTCCATTCCCGTTGGTGGTTTGCTTTTGGTCAAATCCTACTCCATTGTCTGAAATAAAATAACTAAAGTGCTCCTCAAATGCCGTTACTGAAATCTTAATCTCACTGGCATT
>CAXBNB010000929.1:0-1637 GCA_963976505.1 uncultured Reichenbachiellaceae bacterium | reverse complement strand
TCCAGTTTTTCAAATAGCCTACTTCAAATGAGTTGGTGTATTCAGGATTAAGATCAGGATTTCCAACTCTAAAATTCCTCACATCACTGAAGGAGCTAAAAGGGTTCAATGCCCTGAAATAGGGTCGTTGTAGTCTTCGACTGTAGCTTGCTTGTAAGCTCGTGATTTCATCAAGCTTGTATGTGAAATGTGAAGTAGGAAAGAAGCCAATGTAATTTTTGTCGTTGGTTTCACCGGTGGTGAGCAAATTCGTACTGATGTCACTCAATTCTGATCTCAAACCAAGTTGATAAGATACCCTGTCAAGTTTATTGCTGACTATGAAATAAAGGGCATGGATGGTTTCATCATAAAGAAAATCATTTGAAAAGTTGTTGAGTGAATTCCACGCACCTCCTTGCAGCTCTTCAACAAGGTAATTGTTTGTAACTTTTCTGTAATTAGACTTAAAGCCAACTTCGAGTTTTCCTTCGGTTCTTATAGGGTGGATATAATCTGCTTGAATTAGAAAATTACGCTCACTTTCACTATTGTCCACACGTTGATCAAGGTTCTCAGTATTCAGTATTTGACTAATATCATTGAGTTCTGTTTCTTCATTTCTCTGGTACTGAGAGTAGAAGTTCAATGATTGTTCTTCATTGTCAAACTTCTTTTTGTAATTCAAAGAATATTCCTGATTGCTTCCTGGTTCTCTTTCATTGTCTTCACGGTAGGTGTTTTGAATGAAATTTCTATTGCTGTCATAGTCACGGTAATTGACAGTAGTTCGGTTTTTTTCATTCGAGTCTCTTACGAAAAATGCGCCAGTCAAAGTGGTTTTTTCATTGAAGTAATAATCAACTCCGGCTCTTGCATTTTGAGAAACACCACCACGTTTGAACAATCGGTCTGTGTCGGTAAAATAGGTAGTGTCTTCTTTAAAAAACTTTTGCCTGTAAATGGCACTGCCGGGTGAGTTTTCATACCCCACCCCATAGTTGATAAAGTAATTAATTTTTTCTCTTCTGAAGTTCAGGTTCAAAGCAGCTCTGTGGTTGTCCGGATATCCTGTGCTCAAATCTACAGAGCCATTAAATCCTCTTTGGCTGTCTTTTTTCAAGATGATATTGATAATGCCCGCCGTGCCCTGCGCATCGTATCTTGCTGATGGATTGGTGATTACTTCTATTCTTTCTATCATGTTTCCTTGAAGCATCCTTAGTGCCGCAGGATTATTAAGCCCTACCAGACCGGAAGGTTTTCCGTCTATCAATATGCTTACATTTTCATTGCCTCTTAGACTCACATTTCCTTCAATATCAACTACAACCGAAGGAATGTTGTTGAGTATGTCTGCAGCATTTCTTCCTGCGTTTGTTATGTTTTTACCAACATTGAAAATCCTTTTGTCCAAAGCCAATTGCAGGTTGTCTTGCTCTCCAGTCACTACCACCTCTTCCAATTGATTGGAATTAAGGCTCATGGTGATTTCTCCTACATCTGTAAACTTAGACCCCTGTGTGATTTGAATGTTTTTATATACTGGATTGTAAGAAATGAACTGAACATTTAAAATCAAATCTTTAAGGTCAGGCTCTGTTCTTAAGGTAAAAGTACCTTTAGTATCTGTAATGCCTCCTGCGATCATGGATGAG
>CAXBNB010000928.1:0-1642 GCA_963976505.1 uncultured Reichenbachiellaceae bacterium | reverse complement strand
CGTTGGTGGTATCGTAAGTCACAGTTTGGGCTGTGTTGCTCATGATCACTTTTTTGGCTTTCCTCAAGGCATCACCTTCCAAGCAACCGCCACTGATCGAACCAACCCACCTGCCATTGTCCAGCATGAGCATTCTTGCGCCGGGGCTTCTGTACGAAGATCCTTTGACTTGCACGACAGTAGCAAGGGCTACTTTGCGTGCATTTAGATCCGTCTCCTGATAGGTTTTTAAGATGGTTTTAAATTCTTTCAAATGCAGTGGGTTTGTTTTTGACAATAAAGATACAATTAGAATATCGGTTTTTCTAAATTGGCGTTAGAATTCATCACTTGACTAAATGAAAGACTGGGAACAAATACGAAAGAACTATCCATTGATTCAAAAAGGCGGTTATTTTAATACGGCCTCTTTTGGAGCCTTGTCTCTCCATACTATTGAAGCACAGAAGAAGCATCTGGATGATATGCTGTTGTATGGAAATGGTAAATATGATGAATGGATGGCGTCATATTATGGGTTGAAAGTTGAATTGGCGAATTATTTGAACACCAAAGAACAGAACGTTACTTTTTTTCCTGACGTAAGCAATGGCATCAATAAGATCTGTGATTTGCTTCCCATAGACAAGGAAGTGGTATTGATCAGAGAAGATTTCCCTTCGGTGACATTGCCTTGGATTACACATCAATTCAAAGTCAAATGGATAGAGTATGAAGATTTCATCAATGACTATTTGGGAGTTCTTGAAAAGGAATTGGCTGATGGTAATAAAATACTTTGTCTGAGTTGGGTGTTCTACAATCATGGTTTTATGATTGATCCCATAAAGGTTGGGGCGTTGTGTAAGAAGTACAATAGCTATTTCATACTCGATGCGACACAGGGCCTTGGTGCTTTTGAGCTGGATATGGACAAAGCGCACATTGATTTTATGGTGGCCTCTTGTTTTAAATGGTTTATGGCGGGGTATGGCGTAACCATTGGAGCTGTATCAGACACCATACTCAACCAATACCAAGCCCATCAATCAGGGTGGAATATGCTAAAGGATACCGAAGGAAGTATGGAAGACAAAAGCAATTACAAGTCGGATGCATCGAGGTTTGAAATAGGTCATGTTAAATTTCAGAATATCAAAATGTTATCTGATTCTTTTTATGAAATGAAATCAATGGAATTTGAGGCCATAACGGGTCGAACCAAATTATTGATAAAGTCATTGAGGAATAAGTTTGATGAAAATGGAATTGAAGTTTTAACCCCTGCTGGTGAAGCTCCTTCTTCCATTATTTCGATAAGGTCTAATGAAACCATTCTAAAAAAATTGAAAGAAGCAAAAATAGCCTGTACTCCACGTAAAGATTATGTTAGATTTGCTGTCTATTTTTATAACAATACTGAGGATATTGACGAATTAATAGATTGTTTGAAATATTAATCGTGTCATTTTCTTAATATTACTTTTTGTTCAAGACTCAAAACGATGGTTTAGCCATTCAACTAGATTTTTATGCCTTCAATAGATTTTAAAAAGCAGCTGATTCCACATGCGATTGCTGCATTGGTTTTTCTTGCCGTTGCTGTTTTATTTTTTGCTCCTGTAGTTTTAGAAAACAAAGGGCTGTCGCAGCACGACATACT
>CAXBNB010000927.1:0-1650 GCA_963976505.1 uncultured Reichenbachiellaceae bacterium | reverse complement strand
AGAGTGGCTCAAAGTAGCCAGATGGGTGTGGACTCGTTGGTGAGACTAACCCAAGGCAATGCTTTATTGAAAACAACTGCATTTAGCCCTAAAAACTACCCCATACTGTCTATACTTATTGTTTTAGTAGCATTGAGCTTTTTGAGTGGGTTCATTAAAGCCGCTAGAATCAAATTGGCCATTGCAGTAGTGGTGGCAGCAATCTTTTGGCTCATTTTTGGAAGCATTACGTACAGCATATTAATGCTGGTGTTGTCGCTTTTTCCATTGCTCGGTAGGTCTACTCGTGGTGGTGGTGGTGCTTATGGCGGAGGATACAATGAAGGAACGGAAGGAGCCGGAGGCAATTCATCTGACAGTTCTTTCTCCCTTGGAGGCGGTTCATTTATTGGTGGAGGTGCCTCAGGCGACTGGAGGGCCTTTTCGTTCGATACACACAAAAAATTCGTATTTACCGATGAGCAAAAAGGCAATGTAGAGCAGGCTGTAAAAGACCTAGAATTGGAATCGTCTGGAGAAATTGTAGTTTATTTCGGTAGAAATAGCGATGCATACCAACAAGGCAGCTGGAAACTAGCCGCTACACTAGGCTTGTTAGGATTGGCATCCATTATGTCACTTTCATACTTGTGGCTACTTCCCGCTACGTTTTCAATCATGAACATGACCATGTCGATATTTCTTCTCATGGTATCAGGATTGGTGATTTCTTATTTCTTCCCAGCGGTGAGATTGGCCTTTGTACCGTTGAACGTGATGGACCACAGAGTAATTACAAGAGCCAGAGACATCTTTTTACAAGAAGAAATATTCAATACATTAGAACGCACAGGTATCCTAATATACATCAGTGAGATGGAAAAGAGGGTGCAAGTACTAGGTGATCAAGGCATCAGCTCAGTGATAGAACAAAGCGACTGGGACAATGTACTGGAGCTCGTGACTCATGGCATCAAAAAGGGAAACCCTGCGGACGGTTTGGTATTAGCCATTCACGAATGCAAAAAACTCCTATTGGAAAATGGATTTATCGTAAGGTCCGACGATACCAACGAACTTTCCGACAAAATGATTATTGAAAAATAAAGACACAAAAAAAGAGGCTGCTTAAAAAAACAGCCTCTTTCAATTAATTTTTCTCCGCTAGTTAATGTGGTAGCTTGTCTTTAACCAAGCCATATAAGAAAGTACCAAAGATGGCACTGGCTATCACTACTAAAAACAACCCAAATCCTTGCCCCACCAAAACAAACATTGGTCCCGGACATGCGCCAGTCATGGCCCAGCCCATTCCAAATATTGTTCCTCCAAACAAATACCTTTTAACACTCATTTTTTTCACACTGTAGTTGATTTCAGTGCCTAAAGTAGATTGTACATTCATCTTTTTCATAATGGCAATCACAACCGCACCAGTTACCACCGCTGATCCTATAATTCCATACATGTGGAACGATTGAAACTTGAACATCTCATAAATCCTAAACCACGATACAGCCTCAGACTTGCTCAGTATGATTCCGAATATTATTCCAACTACTAAAAACTTTATATATTTCATAATATCGTAATTACAGGGTTAACACATAAGGTAAAACAAAAAAGGTAACGATCAGACCTCCGATAAAGAATCCAATCACCAGTCCCACT
>CAXBNB010000926.1:0-1657 GCA_963976505.1 uncultured Reichenbachiellaceae bacterium | reverse complement strand
ACAACAATTTGTGTTTGAATGGTGGCATCAAACTGAGGGAAGGTTTTTATAGAACGGTTGAAAACAATGTCATGGTCAACAATGGCTTCCACCCTCATGTTTGGTTTAAAAATAGTGAAGACGTATTTCGACGAAATATCGTATTGGCTGGTCATGCTGACATCCGATTATCAGGGTGGGGAAAAGAAGTCGATTATAATCTATTTCCGGATGAAGCCGCATTGAAAGATGCGCAATCAAAAGGAGTGGATCAACACAGTGCGTATGGCGATCCTCTTTTCATTGATGCCAAGCATGGTAATTTTAACATCCGTGAAGAGTCTCCTGCTTTGAGCATTGGATTTAACTACTTTTCCATGGACGATTTTGGGGTAAAAAAAAGTAACTTGAAAAAGATAGCCAAAACACCTTTTATTCCCTTACTATGGTCGGTTTCAAATGAGAATTCCAGTTCACTTAAGATGAATTGGTTGGGTGCAGAAATTAAGAATATCGAAACTTTGGCCGAACGATCTGCATCTGGGTTGAGTAAAACAGCCGGAGTATTAATTTTGACGATTGGTGAAAACTCCGTGGTTTCAAATTCTGACCTCCAAGTAGGTGACGTGATTATCGATTGTGAAGGAGAAGAAATAGAGAGTATTCAAGGTTTAATGAAAGCCTATCAAGTACACAATTGGAAAGGGAAATTGAGACTGAAAGTCTTTAGGAATCAAAAAAGCTTAAAAGTATTGTTGAACACAAAAAAATAGGATCACAAACAACTAAAATCAAAACTGTGAAAATCACTAAAAACATAGGAATCACATTATGCCTCTTTTGTCTGATATTCAATGCATCTGCTCAAAGTATCAACTGGGAAGAAATTCAAAACGGTATTTGGAAAGCAAGCGTAGGAGAACCAGAAGACATCAGTTTGTTGAAAATGGCCAACATTCAGCCTAAAAAAGAGGCATTGGAAAAACTGCCTGATGCCACTTTTCCATTTTCCAAAGATAAAATCAGCACCAAGGTCATTGATGGTAAAACCTATTTGCGTTTTCCGCTTACCAGAGAGGAACAATTGTATGGTCTTGGCTTGAATTTCAAAACCGTCCACCAACGAGGAAGGATCATGACTTTACATGTGGACCACTACGGAGGAAAAGACGATGGTCGGACGCATGCACCAGTGCCATTTTACGTTTCCTCCAGAGGGTATGGTGTACTCATAGATGCGGCCAGGTACATCACCGTGTATGCAGGTTCAGGTGTTCGTGTGGATACAGACGATCCTCCGGTTTTGAGGGATAGGAATACAGATAAAAAATGGGATGCTTCGCCCTATTCTGATGCGGTAGAAATATTGGTTCCAGCAAAAGGAACTGATATTTATGTCTATGGTGGTTCTTCACCAATGGAAGCTGTACAGCGCTACAATTTGTACAATGGCGGGGGATATATTCCACCCAAATGGGGATTGGGTTTCACCCAAAGAGTACCCACATTGTACAGTCAGGATGATATCATCAAAGAAGCAACAGAATTCGTGGAGCATGATTTTCCTTTGAGCTTTATTGGTGTGGAACCGGGTTGGCACAGTATGGCCTATCCATGTACATTTGAATGGGACGAAGGTCGTTTCCCAGATCCCAAAAGGTTCAATACCGAATTAATG
>CAXBNB010000925.1:0-1663 GCA_963976505.1 uncultured Reichenbachiellaceae bacterium | reverse complement strand
CAGCCATTCAACCAATCATCATACCTGGGAATAATAGAATAAAGGAAATATCAAACAAACTCCAACAAGAAGGGTTTGATGTGAGACCCATACTCTCCCCAACTGTAAAGGCCGGAACGGAACGGTTGAGAATTTGTTTGCACACGCATAATTCTGATGAAGAAATAGATAAACTAATAAATACACTAGCAAAACATATATAGTTTGAAACAAAAATACTTCGTGACCGGAATAGACACTGACAGTGGAAAAACAATTGTAAGTGCCATTCTTATGGAAGCCTTAAAAGCAGAGTATTGGAAACCAGTGCAAGCAGGTGAACCAACAGATTCTGATTTCATTAGAAATATCCATCAACAAGCCACCATTCACCCTGAAGGAATATATTTGAAGCACCCTATGTCTCCACATGCCTCCGCTTATCTGGAGAATAGAAAAATTTCCATGAGTGACTTGAAACTTCCCCAAACATCCAACAATCTCATTATTGAAGGAGCGGGAGGTATTATGGTTCCTATCAATGACAATGAATTGATCATCGATGTGGCAAAGAAATTTGACTTGGAAGTCATATTGGTTTCTAGAAATTACCTAGGTAGCATCAACCACACTTTACTTTCCATTGATTACCTCAAAAGAAATAATTACAATATCAAAGGAATCGTTTTCAATGGCGAAACCAATATTTCATCCGAGGAATACATCTTAAAACACTCCGGTCTGAAGTGCCTTTTTAGAGTAGGACAACTCGCCTCCATGGATGTCAAAACGGTAAAAGAAATAGCATCTACAATAAACCTATAATATTATGTCTAACAAAGAATCACTCATCTGGCATCCTTTCACCCCATTAATCACAGATCATGAACCCTTAAATGTTGTAAAAGGTGAAGGTGTCTATTTACACACAGAAGATGGTCAGCAAATTATAGATGCCGTGTCGTCGTGGTGGGTTAGCATTCATGGTCATGGAAACAAAGACATAGCCAAAGCCATTTATGATCAGGCACTGGAATTGGAACATGTGATCTTTGCTGGGTTCACACACAATCCTGCTTTGAAGTTGGTAAAGAACTTGAAACAAATCGTACCTGAAGGAATCACTAAATTTTTCTTTTCTGATGACGGCAGTACTTCCATAGAAGTCGCGCTAAAAATGGCTTTCCAATATTGGTACAATCAAGGTATTCACAACAAAACCAAAGTAATTGCCATCAAAGGAGCATACCATGGTGATACATTTGGATCTATGTCTGTTGGGGACAGAAGTGTATTCTCAAAACCTTTCTTTCCGTTCTTATTTGATATAGAACTTCTCGATTTTCCGTACAATGGAAAAGAAAAGGAAGTGATCAAACAATTTGAGCAATTTACTGATCAAGGCGATATAGCTTCATTCATATTTGAGCCATTGGTACAAGGGTCAGGGGGTATGCGGATGTACAGTCCAGAGCTACTTGACAAACTTATAGACATAGCTCGATCAAAAGGAATCATTTGCATCGCTGACGAGGTAATGACTGGATTCGGACGCACAGGAAAACTATTTGCTACGGATTATTTAAAAAATGATGCTGACATTATGTGTCTTTCCAAGGGTTTAACCGGAGGGACAATGGCAATGGGAATCACTGCATGCAATCAAAAAATAGTGGATGCTTTT
>CAXBNB010000924.1:0-1665 GCA_963976505.1 uncultured Reichenbachiellaceae bacterium | reverse complement strand
CGTTATGCTCAATAAATTCACCCTGAACTATATTTGTTTACCGCTAACTCTAATTTGCACGAACTATGAATTTCAAAAATGTACTTGCAACTCTAACAATTGCCTCTGTAGTTGTGGGGTGTTCTAACTCAAAATTTGAGCTTCCGAACTCAATCGCTGAATCTGAAGGTTTCATTTTCTACTTTGATAGTGATTCAACATACAAAACGGTCGAAAAATCAAAAATTGGAGGGATAGCTGGCTCAATCTTACTAACTGACACTTCAGTTTACTTCAATCCTAACTCAGAGGACGAACTTGTGTTTAACTACAGAAAAAAGAATGACTCATTGGAATTCTTTAATTCAGACACAACAATGAATTTTCTGATCAAGACAACAAGTGAGGACGAACTTTTTGCTTTTGACAGACAATTCAATGAAAATAAAAGACTTGGTATTCCACCAGCGGTTTTCAGTCCGAACGACTTTGAAGGATTGGAATCAGATGATGCAAAAAACATAATCTCCAAAATCTGGAAAAATTCATTGGTTTATTACAAATACCCAGAAACAGTCCGAGCTTCAAGTTTTAATGCTGAGAAAAGAACTCCTTCTAACGAATTTGAAAGAAAATGGAATGCAGAAGAGTTGTATGATGACTACTCCTTCTTTTTAGGGGTATATGCCCAAAACGCTTTAAAACAGGAAGATTACAGTTCTATGTATGGCTATGTAATCATGAACAATGGCAAAATGGAAAAACTCATCTTTCCAAAATATGACGAAGTTGATGAACAATACGAATGGCGTTCATATAGTACACCAGACAACTTCAGCGAAGATGACATAAATCAGGTGAACTCAATTTTAAAGGCCAATTTCAAAATTGATGTTGGCACAAACGTGGAAGACTTACAGATTTATGAACCTACATCTGACAGGGAGACCTATTCTTTATATTTGAACACCATCAAGGAAGTTTGGCAGCCGTACGGTTACATTAGCGGTGGATATATGACGAAAATCCACTCTTTCAAACTGACCAAAACTAATGGTGAGATAACAATTAAGAGGAGCTAAAAGCCGACAAAATACATGAGATTACCAGACCTTGACGAACGAACTGTTTCTGTAATTAAATCCATTTTAGAACACTTCGCTTATGGTAAACCAACTGAAAGGCACTTTATAACTCATCATGTATTTTCTGCTATTCGTCATGAACACACAGATCTGCTACGAACAGACATACCGGAACTGTTTAACTTAATAGACGAACTCTTTGACATTGGAACGAACAAACCTAAAGAAGGGTATTTCACAGTTGATCGAACCAAACTCAACGTATTCATGTCGAACGAAGGAATTCACCGCTTAATCCCTCCAACAAATTCTAACAATCAAGAAATTACAGAAGCCAATGAAATTCCTAGTCCAAACCCGAACAAACAACTAGCCCAATCCAACTGGTCTAAAAAAGAGGTTGCTGGACTTGCAATTGAAACCTGGATATTCATATTAATTGGCATTGGGAGTATCGCAGCAACAATCATAATGGCATTATAATATGAGCATAACAGGCGCTAAGCCCAATCGGCTTACTTAGTTATTTGCAAAGGGTATTTGAATCCGATAGATTTGAGATACTTGAAAGGTTAAGCCGACAGTGCTTAGCTGATCGTTA
>CAXBNB010000923.1:0-1678 GCA_963976505.1 uncultured Reichenbachiellaceae bacterium | reverse complement strand
TACATTCGACGAACTAACAGCAGTAGCAATCAACTTTGTATCTTCCTTATCAACCTCACCAGAGTGACAAGCATCGATCAACATTAGTTTTTTTCGAGCGGGGATACCATCCAATAAACCTTCCAGCTCTTCGTATTTTAACCCTCTTGCTGAAGGGTTGTTAAAGTCTATGTCCTGTGTGGCAAAATAATAGTCCAAGTTCCCATCCAACAAACCATGTCCGGCCATAAACAAAATGACTTCATCTTCTACCTTCGTTTTTAGTAACTTTTCCTTTACAGCAAGAATAGTCTCCCGTTGTGCAAGCGCATCAGTGAATCTATGGATATGGATTTTGTTGTATTGTTGATGGTGACTAAAGAATAAATTGGAGATGTCATTGGCATCTTTGCTGGCGTAGGTCAGATTGTACTGACTGTCTTTGTAATTGGATACACCTATTGCCACCACATGCAAATCTGGTTTTAGATCCTCACCATCATAAAATATCTGAACTGTTTCTTTGAGTGATTCTATACCGGAAACATTCATAGCAGAAACCTGTATTTTGTTCCGCCCATTGGTGAGTTCAATAGAAAGTTTTTTATCGATGGATTGACGATTTTTTTCCTTGAGCATGGACAATCCATTGATACCAAAAATGGGAATGTCATTAACATACACATTGATACGATCAAGCATCAATTTATCGTCATGGGCTGTCAGGTTCAGGTCATAAAACTTATCTGTCACGGTTTTACTTACTCCATCAATAACAACTGTTGGCAAGTTCAATTCCTCAGAAATATCTTCTTCACGCAAACCCATTTTCTTCACTCGCTTCTGGTATGCTTTGAAGAGCAAACCTCTGAGCTGCTCAGATCCCATCTCTAGTATTTCCAATACTTTGTCAGGTCTGTTGTATTTCAGATCAAAATTTTCAAAAGGGTAAAACTTGGCTTCCTTTCTAAAACCCTGATTTTGATGAAAGCCTACATACTGTCCACCTTTGGTTGAGGACATATAGTATCTCTGGTTTGTCACCACTATCCATTCACCTTCTTTGCTAAAAAAGCATGTAGCAGTTGGGCTAATGTTTTTTTCAACTCCTACTTTTTTGGCATCCCACAGTCGAATGCTTTGATCATGCGATCCGGAAATAACCCACCGACCATCCGTGGACATATTGACCGTAAAAACTACATCCTCATGTCCTTCGAGTTTGGTTACCATTGTGCCATTGAGGTCATAGGCCTTTAGATATCCACCTGTGCCACCGACCAATAGCAAGGAATCAGGGGTAAAAGCTATGGAATACTTCTCTGCGTAATCGGTGATGGAAACAGGAATTTCTCCAAATTGTAAATGAGTAAACTTACCTTCCTTCTTGAGCTGATAATCCAATGAAGCATCTGGCAGGTATTCAACAAAAACGGATTTGCCATTTTTAGTGGCCCTCAACCCTCCCAAGTCCACCACAGGCACTTTGTAATCGTACGTTTTACCTTTGAAAGAAGCTGATCGCTCAGTAAATGCTCCACCAGTTGTAGCTTTGAAAATATTATTGGCTTTATCCATTTTACCATAATCCCGACTGACAAGGTTGAATCCATGAGAAAAATCCACATCTCTAAGTCCTGTGATATGTCCCCAAGGTTTAGACCCAGTAGAAAAAGCCAAAAGGTTGTCATTCAATCCT
>CAXBNB010000922.1:0-1691 GCA_963976505.1 uncultured Reichenbachiellaceae bacterium | reverse complement strand
GGATGACCCCAGGTTGAATGCCGAGGACAAACTATATTCATTTATCTCTGGATTACTATCGGCTCCAATGGTGAACATTTTCATTCCATTAGTACTAAAAGTTACATCTCTGGGTATTGGCTGTCTTGAAGCAACAGAATATGACAAATCGTAAGTAGCTCCTTGAGATAAGTTGTAAGCATTACCAAAAGTCAGGAATTTATTATTGCTAAAACTAATTCCAGGCGTGGCAGCTGCTCCATCTGAATTGAAAACCTTGGCGGCATCATTTCCAGTGAATGCAGCGTTTTCAAATACGATATCAAGTGAATAAATATCATCGATTTCTTGATGATCTGCTACACTGCCAGAAAGCGTTAATGAGGCACTTGAACCATCAGGGGCTACACTTATTGTATGTGATAAATTTTCAGGCAAATTAGCAATGCTATAATCTACACCGTCTGTTAAGTTGCTTCCTTGCTTTGCAAATGTCTCCCCGTTTATGGTGATAGTTCTTTCGCCATTCACTTCTCCATCATTGGCAGGTGTTTCGGTGAAACCATTTATTGACATATTATATTGATAGATAGATTTTTTTACTGCACCTAAAATAAAAAGGCGTGAGTCATCACTACTGATGGCAAGTGCTTGTGGATACGATTCTTGACTTGAAACATCAAATGACACAGCGTCATCAGTCACACCGCTTGTTATTTCATACGGTGTAGAAAGGCTATACTGATGGATCAAATCACTGTTGACCACAAGCATTGTTTTTCCATTTCCGGTAAAGACCATTTCTTCTGCAACAAAACCAACTGAATAGGATCCCTCCAGAGCAACGGTAGAAGAAAGGTCGAAGGCGGACGAAAGTGAGTATTGTGAAATATTAGCTCCAAATTTTATGTAGAATTTCGTTCCAATGTCATTAAATACAATGAAATGAGGATCACCTGAAGGTAAATTATAGCTGGCATTGAAAGTTACACCAACTGTAATATCATACGGTGTAGTAAGGTTATATTGTGAAAGTTCGTCACCAGCCGTTCCAGTCACAAACATTTTAAAGCCGTCATTGCTAAAATCTATTCCATATGCTCGAGTGTATTCAGCCACCGTATAAAGCCCATCATGGGTGACACCACTCTGGACATTAAAGGGATCTGTTAGGCTATATTGATTTACTTCTGCTGCACTTTGCCCCGAAATGAACATCTTAAGCCCATCGGGTGAAAAAGTGATACCTTCCGGATTTCCCTGCTCCGCTTGAATGTTAATGGCGGTTCCAGAAAAGGATTGAAGATTAGATAAATCAAAATCACTCACATACGAAATGGACTGAGCATTTGCGAATTGAATCGATGCGATCATCATGATGGCAAAGAGCAAGAATTTGTTTTGTAAGGCTATTTTCATGATATATAATATTTTGTTGAATCCACTTTTGTAATTTTCCTAGATTTTATTGCACTAAATAAGATGATTCTGCTGCCTCAGTCCATAGGGGGTTTTCCTGATTTTTGACATGGAAAATCCCTAAAGCCTTTTTTTGAAGCATAGAGTGACCTTTTCACCAATCAAAAAAGTGAATGCGGAGTAAAAAAATGTACGTCGGGAAGCTAATTACAGCTCTATGATGTGATGCTTGATCGCATATTTGATCAAATCAGCATTCGTTTTGAAATGTAGCTTTTCAAAAATGTTTTTCT
>CAXBNB010000921.1:0-1694 GCA_963976505.1 uncultured Reichenbachiellaceae bacterium | reverse complement strand
CGTAATATGACCATGGGTGTATTTGTGGTGGACAAAGGGGGAAATATGGCAAATACATTGGCTGCTGGAAAGCAAGAATATATTGATATATTCGTAGATGGTTGTAAAAGAGCAGTTGAAGTTGCCAAGCGGGTCAATGCCAAATGGATGACTGTAGTCCCTGGAGGATTTGAAAGGAAGCTACCTATCGGTATTCAAGATGCCAACGTAATCGAAGCATTGCGACGTGGGGCTGAGATTTTCGAACCTCATGGATTGGTCATGGTATTGGAGCCTTTATCTGACTCCCCTGACCTATACCTGCAAACATCAGATCAAACTTATATGATTTGTAAAGCGGTGGATAGTCCGTCATGTAAAATATTGTACGACATCTATCACATGCAAAAAACCGAAGGTCACCTAATCAGAAATATTGACCTCACTTGGGATGAGATCGATTATTTCCAAATTGGTGACAACCCCGGAAGAAAAGAACCTACCACTGGAGAAATCAATTACAAGAATGTTTTCAAACACATTCATGGTAAAGGATTTAAAGGAATAATGGGAATGGAGCATGGCAATTCGATCAAAGGAAAAGAAGGCGAATTGGCTTTGATAAAAGCTTATCAAGAAAGCGATAGTTTCTAATTTGAGACCAAACCAAACTGGTATAAAAAAGAATGACCCGTTCCTCTTTTGGAACGGGTCTAATTCAACCAGCTATGGAAAACTTTTAACAAGTTATCTGATACAAATTAGCACAATCCAATTTTATTGTTTCTGCCAAAGAGTTTACAATTTCTGCCAAGCTCAAATAAGTGCTCATTTAATATCATATTCGTTATAATTTGATCTCTTATTACAATTTTTTTATCTCTACTCCCTTAATTTTAGGAAAACCTTTCCAACTCCTATTTATTAAATTCGATCGAAGACACTTTAACTTAAACTCATTGTTATAATTGTGTACTTTGAACAAAATAGAATTTGTTTGTTCACTATTTTTACTAGTTGATTCTAACATAAATTGGATTTCAGCATTCTTCCAAATGCAGAACACATTCACCAAAATAGCAGAATAGACGAACCGATGAGCAACCCTTTATCAATACTGGATAAATACTGGAAATTCAGTACCTTTCGTCCATCACAGGAAGAAATAATCAATTCGGTGTTAGAAGGTCACGACACCTTTGTGTTACTCCCTACCGGCGGAGGAAAATCCATTTGCTTTCAAGTTCCTGCGCTTTGTCTGCCTGGCCTATGCCTCGTGATCACTCCACTGATCGCACTGATGAAAGATCAAGTAGAGCAACTGAAAAAAAGAGGTATTTCAGCAAATGCCATTTATTCTGGTATGCCAAGACGAGAGATTGATATTATATTGGACAATTGTGTCCATGGAAAAACCAAATTTCTCTACGTCTCTCCCGAAAGACTAAAAACTGACCTTTTCCAAAGTAGAATAGTAGAAATTAATGTGTCACTTTTGGCCATAGATGAAGCTCATTGTATTTCCCAGTGGGGTTACGATTTCCGCCCTTCTTATCTGGAAATCTCCGAAATATATCCCTTATTACCGAATGTTAAAAAAATAGCCCTTACCGCTACTGCCACAGCTACGGTAAAAAAAGACATTATAGAAAAACTCAAGTTCTCTAACGAAAAGGTTTTTCAAAAAAGTTTTGCCAGAAAAAACATTTCCTACT
>CAXBNB010000920.1:0-1697 GCA_963976505.1 uncultured Reichenbachiellaceae bacterium | reverse complement strand
GTGCTTGTACAGGCCTGAAGTTTAAATCGGTAGAAGCCATAAACTCCTTTTGATCGTAAGCATTATACAGCACTTTCTTCCCATTTTCATTTTTCACCTTCGCTCGTCGGATCAATCGACCTACCGGCTCAGGTATGAAAAGGTCTCCGTAAGTAGATGGAGGCAACTTATCTCCTTTGAAAATTTCCTGTCCAGCCACTCCTGTGAAATGATTGAGGGTACCGTCTTCACGGGTTCTATGTTCGATACCACCTTGCACATCTAGTGTGCCTACAACAGGCCATGGCTCGATAAATCCTTCTGACAATCGTCCTTCAAGATTGACATGTCCATATACTGCTGGTTGTTGAAATCCGTATGCCGGATTTTCTCCTCCTGCCGATCCAAAATACATCACTCCCATGTCGTCTTGGGTCAAACCCCATTGCCCACCGGGATAATTGTCAAGGGTATCTATTTCCACTTTATCTTCAGTAAGCCTAAACCTATACGGCAAATAGGTCATATAAATCCAGTTGTCAAGATTCCAAATCAGACCACTCTGTTGGTGCTCTAAGTTGCCCCCTCTTCGCTTCGGATTGGTGTAAATCGCTATCTTTTCATCAGCGACACCATCACCATCTGTATCTCTATAACTCCAAAGATTGTAGGTGTAGGTTTCATTCACAATGACACGATCGTCTAGGGGTAAAATCATTCTAGGTAAAACAAGGCTGTCTATAAAGACGGTACTTTTATCCATTTTACCATCTCCATCAAGATCTTCCAACAACTTCACCTGACTGATGGGCTCATCAGTACCAGTACCATCCACATCTTGCATGTATGTGTCCATCTCCGCCACATACATCTTACCATCCCCATCCCATGCTATGGCCACTGGTTCATAAATCATCGGTTCACTTGCCACCAATTCCACCTTGTACCCTTCTGGTAAGTAGAACGTTTTCATGCTTTCTTCAGGAGAAAGGAAATCCACAGGCGCATCATATACAATCTCCGGTTTTTCATATATGATATCCTTATATTCTACTTCCCCACACCTTGTTGCAAGTAGAGCTACTAGCGTAGTGACGATAACTATTTTGCAGTTTCTTAACAAATTATTCATTATAAACTCGTTCAATTGTAAATTCAAAAAATTCGGATGTGGCTTGTAAGACTAGACTCATTTACCCACAAATAAGCCATGCAAGCTAAACTGATATTGCGCCAAATTGAATAAATATTTACTTCAAGGATTCGTCAATACCATTTCTTTAATACGTCAGTGACGTGCTTCATACTTCACTAGGCATCTACCTACTTGTTCCAATTCTCATCAATGATGGATTGAATATGAGGGTAGTTTTCGTCTGTTTCCTTAAACTCCGTTCTGAGTGATTTCAGTTCCTTTTTCAAGTTTGCGGTGATCTCTTCATACCCAAGTTGCCCATACAGGTTGTTCATTTCAAATGGATCGTTCACCAAGTCATAAAGTTCCCAACCTGGAGGGGTGAAATATTCAAAAGGCTTGTGAACACTGAATGCGATCTTTTCATTTGGCCAATTGCTATCATCCTTCCTTTTGATGTAATCTGCACCATAGAAAAAAATGAGTTTAAATTCTTTGGTACGCACACCAAAATGTGCTGGATTGGCATGGGCATGTGCCATGTGCATCCAATATCTATAGTAAGTAGATTTGCGCCAGTCAT
>CAXBNB010000919.1:0-1699 GCA_963976505.1 uncultured Reichenbachiellaceae bacterium | reverse complement strand
ACCAAACATTATGTATATGACCACCGCCATACCATGCATAAAAAAAAACTCATTTTAGAATATATACCAAGTACGGCTGAATTCATTTCTGCTTCATTCTGAAAATAAGCATCCTCTGTTGGTGATCCAATTGGAGCAATGTCAATAATTTCTTCGTTACAACTTGTTGTAGCAAGGACTATTACTACAACCCCGGCTAAAAATATTTTTAGTGATTTCATAATTTTTACTTTTTAAATTTAAAATCCAATGTTTAATCCGATGGTAGTAACTTTTGGTGTGGTGTCATTTTCAGGATCCAGTCCTGAATAACCTGTCATTACAAAAACGTTAGAAAAGGAAATGAAAGCACGTAGGTTGTTTGCTTTGATTTTACCTAAAATTTCTTGGTTGAAAGGATATCCTAACTGTACATTTTGCAAACGAAAAAAACTTCCACTTTCTACCCATCGATTCGAAAAACGATTGTTTGAAGAAGGGTCACTATTAATGTTTCGGGGCATGGTAGTTGAAGGGTTTTCAGGAGTCCAGGCATCTTTTATTGATACAAATTGATTAATGCCTCCATAGGCACCCTGCTCGCCTGCCCTTCTTTCGCTATTTATTTTTTGCACATCACCTACACCACGGAACGTAAACCCAAGATCAAAGCCCTTGTAGTCAAAATTAATACCCAGTCCATAGTAAAAACCTGCAATGGTTTTACCTAAATATACCTGATCAAAACTATTGATGACACTATCCTTTCGATTACTTACAAATATATTTTCTCCGTCTGCATCCGTTGGTGCGCTTCCATTATCTACATAATAATAATCTCCTGCAGCTTTTTGAGTGTCATTCCCAGAGTCAGAATTGTTAGCCAACCATTCATCTACTTCTTCCTGAGTTTGGAATAAACCACCAGTTTGATAGCCACGGATAAAATTAATAGACTGTCCTATTTCAAGGTTGTTTGATGCACCACCATACTGAGGTCTATCATTGTACAATTTGGTTACTTTGTTAGATACAGTAGTGAAATTGAAATTCGTTGACACACCAAGTTCTCCAAATGTATCATTGTACCCAAGCTGCAATTCAATACCACTATTATCTACTGTAGCCAGATTCACTACTGGGTTAGATAATGCTCCAATCAACTGAGAAATTTGGATACTTTGGAGAATACCTTCTGTTTTTCTTTTATAGTATTCTACTGTTACAGAAAGTTTAGAATCCAATACCAATGCATCAAAACCAATATTGCTAGTGGTCACAGTTTCCCAGGAAGTATCCAACACTGGAAAGGTTGTAACAGCAGCTGCATTGGTTATTACGCCATCACCTGTGGTAGATCCTAGCGCATATTTAGGATTAGAAGAGTTTACCAAAGACAAATAGTTAAATGGTCTGGTTTCTTGATTTCCTGTTTTTCCCCATCCAACTCTAATTTTTATATCATCTATAAATGATACATTATTCATAAACTCCTCAGAGGAAAGTCTCCAAGCAGCCCCTAGAGCTGGGAATGTCCCCCATTTATACCCTTCGTTAAATATTCCTGATCCATCTCTTCTGACAGTAGCATCAAAATAATACTTGCTGTTGTAGTTATAACTGAGACGCCCCAAATATCCAATCAGTCCCCTTTGATTTCTTTCATAAAAAACTGTATTCTCACTTTCAGGAATGTTTCTTTTCTCATAAGTATTAAACT
>CAXBNB010000918.1:0-1701 GCA_963976505.1 uncultured Reichenbachiellaceae bacterium | reverse complement strand
CGGCGAGCCACTTCCAGGAGTTACCATTTCAATACCTGGAACCTCCATAGGAACAGTTACAGACATCGATGGTAGTTATTCCATGACGGTACCAGAAAATGCTACTCTGGTATTTTCATTCATCGGCTTCGAAAAACAAAGTGTAGCTATAGGTGGACGTAGCATTCTAAATGTCACTTTAAATGAGAATGTTTCTGCCCTCGAAGAAGTAGTCGTTATTGGTTATGGTACTCAGGAAAGAAAAGACATTTCCACTGCTATCTCTTCTGCCTCCGCAGAAGACCTTAAAGATCGACCTTCCTCCAACTTTGCTCAATCATTACAAGGAAAGATGGCAGGTGTTAGAATTTCAAACAATAACTCGGCACCAGGTGGTGGATCCAATATCGTGATCAGGGGTGTAAGTTCAATTAACGCGAGCAATAGCCCGTTGATCGTTATTGATGGCTTCCCTATTAAGGATGGTTACAATAAAACTGAAAACCCATTAAACTCCATCAACCCTGCAGACATAGAGTCCATTGAGGTATTGAAAGATGCCTCATCAAGTGCGATTTATGGTACTCAGGCGGCAAATGGTGTAATCTTGGTTACCACAAAAAAAGGTAAATCCGGCAAACCAAGCATTACAGTCAATGCTACTACTGGGGTTCAATCTATGCTGAATAAAGTGGAAGTCTTGAACAGAGATCAATTCCTTCAGATGATGGATGAATCCAGGGCTGCTGCTTATGTCATTGAAGATCCAAATTTTGGAACCAATGATCCTGAAACGATATTCAGCTTTCTGCTTCTGGTGGAACGGATGACATCACCTACAGAATTTCAGGTGGTTATTTCAACCAAGAAGGTATCGTCAAATCTTCCGGATACGACCGTTTCTCTTTTCGGGCAAATATAGACATGAAGGTTAACAGCTACTTGAAACTAGGTTTGATGTTGGCTCCTTCTTTGGAAAACACGCAGGTATTGGCCAACACAGAAGGTGGTAGTACTAGAAACCCGTTTTACAATGCTTTAGGTTTACCTCCAATTTGGGCTCCAACTGACGAAAATGGTGTTCCACATTATTATGGAACAGAATCTACCTATGAAAACCCATGGTTTTGGAAGGATTAACTTTCAGATCTGAATTTCACACTCAATTTAGGTTTTGGGAAAGAAACTATTTCCTTCCTAATTCAATGCCTACAACTTCTCAACCTTTTTCAAGGTCAAGAGGAATCAATCAAGTCACCTCTAGTTTTACCTGGAATTCACAAAACTTCCTAACCTATGCTAAAAAATTCGATGCTCATTCATTGAACGCTATGGTAGGGTACTCTGTGGATGAAGCCAGTTACAGAAGTACTTATATTAACAAATATGATTACCCTACAGATTTAATTCCTACCCTAAATCAAGGTGTTACCATAGTAAATGCCCAAAATGATGCGCGAACCAATCGTTCAAGTGAATCAATGATCGGTAGTTTTGCAAGGGTTATATACAATTATGATAGCAAGTATTACTTCACAGGTAGTATTCGTAGAGACGGATCATCTAAATTTGGTAAGGACAACAAATGGGGGGTATTCCCGTCCATGTCTGTTGCATGGCGTGCATCTGATGAAAACTTCTTTGAGCCTTTAAGAAGTGTTGTCAGTGATCTAAAAATCCGAGGTGGATGGGGAGTAATTGGTAATGCAGGAATAAGCAATT
>CAXBNB010000917.1:0-1730 GCA_963976505.1 uncultured Reichenbachiellaceae bacterium | reverse complement strand
CCATGAATTTTTTCATATAGTCACTCCCCTCAATGTTCATTCTGAAGAAATAGAATACTTTGATTTCAACGAACCAAAAATGTCTAGTCATCTGTGGATGTATGAAGGCATTACGGAGTATTTTTCTGATAATGTACAGGTCAAATATGATATCATATCAGACGATCAGTACTTGGATGCGCTTAGAGAAAAGATTATCAAAGCAGCTAATAATTATAATGATACTTTGTCATTCACCGATTTGAGTAAATATACCTTGGATCGCTATAAAGATGAATACAACAACGTTTATGAAAAAGGAGCCCTGATCGGCATGTGTCTCGACATTAAATTGAGGCAGTTGTCGGAAGGAAAGTACGGTGTACAGGAGTTGATGAGAGATTTGTCAGCCAAATATGGTAAAAGTACTCCGTTCAAAGACGATGAACTTTTCGGTGTGATTTCAGAGTTGACATATCCCGAAATAGATGCGTTTATAAATAAATATATCGTTCGAGGAGGTGTGTTGCCTTACCAAGAGATTTTTGATATTGTGGGTATAGAGTATGCCGAATATGTAGAAGGGGAGGAGTATTCGTTGGGCTTCACTTTGGAAGCTCTGACAATTGATACAGTTGAACAAAAAATTAAAATCATTGATGCCAGCAAACTGGATAGTTTTGGCCAAAAGATTGGTTTTGAAACGGGAGATATTTTGGTAAAACTCAATGGAAAACTCATTCCTGAATTGTCTGGAATGGCTCAGTTTTTTTTCGAAGAAAAGTCTATTCTTAGAGAACTGGATGATTTGTCTTTTACTGTGATCAGAGAAAACGCATCCGATGAAAGAGAAGAGGTGGAACTGAAAGCGGCAATTCAAACCATCCCTTTTCAGGATGAACATTTATTGATGTTCAGTGAAAACCCTTCAGAAGACCAATTAAAAGTAAGGGAGAGCTGGCTTAGAGTAAAAAATCAGAGGTAGAATACCGCCAAAGGAAAAGGGGAGTATGATGTGCATACTTCCCTTTTTATTTTATTGCTGTCCCTTCAATTTGTCACTCTAAATGATAAATTTGCTCTTGTATGATATCCGTTGGATAACCGCACAAAAAATGGCTGTTAAAAGCTCAAATTAGACTTTGTAATAAATGATCAATGCCAAACCTAAAATCAGTACTTTATTTTCAGTTGGAGTATTCCTGATTATCGCTTACAGTGTCTTTGTATATTCGTTGGTTCAATACCTCAATGATCCCGAGCCGGACATGATCACTATGATATTGATTGTAACCACTGGGCCAATTGCGATCGTGATTACTTTAAAGTCGCTTTTAGGATTGAAATTCATGGAGATTTCAAAAGAAAAATTCTGTTTAAATTACCCTTTTAGGTTCAAGAAAGAATTGTTCTCAGGTAAGGATTTGGCTTTTTGGAAAATTGATAAAATTAAGACCTTTGGAGGGGTATATGAAGAGCTGATCTGGAAGACCAAATCAGGGAAGCAGTACAGTATCAGCAAGCAGGAGCATACCGAATATGACAAAGCCAGAAGCTACATGATCAAGAAATTTAAAAAACTTCAGAAAACATGATACGACTTGCTTTCATAGTAGGATTAGGAGGTTTTCTGGGAAGCTCAGCTAGGTTTCTAATCCAGCAATTGTTCCTGCGGATTTTACCCGGAATAGGAGTGGCGGGCACGTTTGCTGCCAACATAGTGGGGGGCTTCATTATAGGGGTTTGCATAG
>CAXBNB010000916.1:0-1731 GCA_963976505.1 uncultured Reichenbachiellaceae bacterium | reverse complement strand
CATAGTTGGGTTTAATCAAATATAGATTAAAAGCAATAAGGTCAGTTGTGTTTTCAACCAATGGCAATAGTTTGTCAATGAAAGTCACGGTCCTATGGTTGCTTTTGTTCAAACTTTGTACGAATTCCTAAAAAAGTAATATTTCGCAGATTGTATTAAGGTATGATTTTCAGTAGCTCCCTCCTAAGGGCAAACACAGCTAAAACAAACCCTCCTTAATGCACCAGATACCATAGCCGTAAGGCTAAGAATAATTGTCACCTTGTCATTCCGACGAAGGAGGAATCTTTCTTACTTATTGCAGACTTTTAGGAAAATTTCTCCTTCGTTGGAATTGTAGAAGTCAACTAATTCACGGACACCAGAAGCTGTATTTTTTTGGAATTATTATCAACTCCAAGAGATCAAAGAACGACTTGTCTGACGGTAGTCAAGAGTCTGGGGATAGAGTCTTCCATCCATAAGGAATTAAAATACCGTCGTTGGTTGAAAATAATTCGCTGTTAGTTGAATACCAAAAACCACATGCATCTTTTCATTGTCTAAGGCTCATTTGAAGGGTATAACAAATATAAATGTGTGTTTTTATGTCAAGAAAACGAAGACCTGTATTAGTGATAGTCGGACTAGCAACAGCCATCATGAGTATATGGGGATGTACAGAAGAAGAGCCAACCATTGGATTGCAATTTATCAATGAAGCATCGTTTGAACTTGCTTCTTGGGATACACTGACAATGAAGATGTCAACAGTTATGCTGGATAGCTTTGCTACCAGCAGTGCCAGTCGATTGTTGGCAGGGAGCTATAGGGATTCTGACTTTGGAATGGTTAATCCTTGTCCTTATTTTCGATATTCTTCTCAAATACCCTACACAGACAAGGATCCTGACCTCTTGAAATACAACAACACAGTTCTAAGGTTGTATTACGATGGGTACTACTTTAATGATACCACTCAACTTCAAACCCTACGTGTACTTGAGTTGGCAGAGGAAATGGAACAGGAAAATGACGATGGAGATACACAGCTTTACAATACATCAGAATTTAATATTAAATATGAAAATGGCACGGACAGCCCATTGGGTGAATTGACATTCATCCCACATCCTACCAAAAGCATTGATGGTGGAACAGGGTACATCGAAATCAGACTACCGGATAGGTTGGGCGAGCAAATATTTGACATCTCCTACAACGATGATTTGGAAGAGTATCCGGACTTTACAGACATCATTCATGGATTCAAAATAGAATCAGATGAAAACAATACTGCTGTTCTAGGCTTTACAACCAATGCTGAGTTTAGGATCAACTACACGGACTATACAGCCATTCCTTATGAAGAAAAGGAGCTGATTTTTTCAGTAGAAAGTACCAACGATTATTTCAACCACATAGAAGCAGACCAGGACAATGCCCTTACTCAATCCATTACTGAATCTGACAATAACTTGTCTTCAGACCAATCAGGTAATATGGCTTACATGATGGCTGGAACCAGAATGGCTCTTAGGATAGAGTTGCCATACCTAAGGAATATACTTTATGACAATCCTGCCATAGCGATCGATGAGGTATTGCTGAGTATCAGGCCGATGATAGATAGGTATAAAGGCAATAAAAAGATGCCAAGTTCCCTACAGGGCACTATTGTAAATAAGGACAATGAAGCCATAAGTGATGCCACTTTCACTGCCTATCTCTATGAAGACGATGAGTTTGAAC
>CAXBNB010000915.1:0-1732 GCA_963976505.1 uncultured Reichenbachiellaceae bacterium | reverse complement strand
TACCGAGCAAGTCTCTTACAATGGAAATTCCTGTGTCATTGTCCATGAAATTGATGGGCTTCTTGCCTCCCAAAGCTATGAGAGAAGTATGAAGCCATGCTTGAAAAGATGCGGTATCTTCGAAAACATCGGTACCATATCGGAACAAGGTACCAATTTGTAACACCCTGTCACTGACCTGTGGACTCAGCAATTCCTGATCCTTCACCTTTTCTATGGTTCTTTTACTTACAGGAAGTAATGAAGAAAACTCGGTGAGATTCATTCCAGTCATAGTAGCAATTGAGAGAAAATCTGCTTTGGTAATGCCTTCAGTCGCTTTGTGGTAGCGAACGGCAGGTTCATTAACTATAAAATCAAATTCATCCACGTCAAAAGGTATTTTTAATATTGCGTATAATTTCGTGCTAAAATACGAAATATTTCTCACAATTAAAAATACAACTTCCTCAAGTATTTCTAAACCAGATGCGTCAGACGATTAATCTACCAACTTCAATACCAAGGCAGTTCTGCTGGTCAAGTAAACTTTGAGCTTGTGAGACTTGTCTTCAGCTTCCTTGCTAACATAGGTCACCTCTGAATCTATTCTACCATGCCCACCATACTGAAGGTCATCTGAAATCAGAATCGCTTCATATTTACCGGGCTTGGGAACAGAAAATTCATAGTTTGGAATAGAGCTATCTACATGAAAATTGAATAGAAAAATCAGGTTATTGCGTTCAAATATAATGACGTTATTTCCTTCATCCATATTCAGTTGCTGTGCAGGAGAAGCACCAAGTACATGGTTTTCAGACAATACTTTCAACATAGCTCCTTCAAAGTCATTCAAGAATTTATACTTCAACCCTTTATTGTCAACCAGACTCCATTGCCTTCTAGCGTATTTATAGCTCCAGTGATTTCCTAAACGAGGAAAATCGATCCACTCTGGGTGTCCAAATTCGTTTCCAATGAAGTTTAAATACCCTTCTCCTCCAAGAGCAGCAGTGAGTAATTTCATCATTTTCAATAGGGCAATCCCCCTCTCAATTACAAGGTTGTCATCATCGGCAGACATGTGCCAATACATTTCTTTATCCATCAACCAAAAAGCCAATGTCTTATCCCCTACCAATGCTTGGTCATGCGACTCTGCATAAGCTATGGTTTTTTCTTTATACCGTCTATTGGACAAAATGTCCCAAATTTGATGAATATCCCAATCTTCATCTCTGGAATGTTTAAGTAATTTGATCCAATAATCAGGAATACCCATACCCAGACGGTAATCGAAACCAATGCCCCCATCTGCCACTTCCCGACTGATTCCTGGCATACCACTCATGTCTTCAGCTATCGAAATAGCACCGGGTTTAACCTCATGGATCAAGGTATTTGCCAATTGTAAAAAACAAATGGCATCCCAATCTACCTGGTCTTTAAAATATTTATCATAATGATCAAAAGATACATGGTCTCCGTGATGCTCATACAGCATAGATGTTACTCCATCGAATCTAAATCCATCGAAGTGAAATTCTTCCAGCCAATACTTTACATTCGTAAGCAAAAATTGCAAAACTTCTATTTTACCATAGTTAAACAACTTAGAATCCCAACCTGTATGGTATCCTTTGCCTCCTTCATGAAAATATTGATGTCCTGAACCAGAAAATTTATCAGCTTCTTTTTCTTCAAGCCTTGAAATAAAGGTTTGTATTTTTCGTAAAGGTTCTTGAAGGTC
>CAXBNB010000914.1:0-1735 GCA_963976505.1 uncultured Reichenbachiellaceae bacterium | reverse complement strand
CTTGGTGCTCTAGGCATTAGGCGTACCCCCCGTAATCCTTATTGGATTGGCCAGGTGCATTGCCATGGTACTGGTTTGGAATGACCTTGCAGAAGGAAGTGCTGAATATGGGGCCGGTTTGGTGGCCTTAAACAGTATTTTTCAGGTTTTTGCTTACAGCTTTTATGCCTGGATTTTTATAACCGTTCTTCCACCCTATTTCGGGTTTGAAGGGACTATCGTAGATATTTCAATCCAGACTATAGCCGAAAGTGTTGCCATTTATCTGGGTATTCCTTTCTTGTTAGGAATTTTGAGTCGTCAGATTTTGGTAAAACTCAAGAGCGAAGAATGGTACACCAAAAAATTCATTCCTACTATCTCACCAATGACCTTAATAGCACTTCTATTTACCATTGTGGTAATGTTTTCCTTAAAAGGCAAATTGATTGTTGAAATACCAATGGATATATTAATCATTGCAATTCCGTTACTTATTTATTTCACTATAATGTTTATCATTGGTTTTTTCTTTACCAAAGCAATAGGAGCAGAATATGACAAAACTACGGCAGTTGCGTTTACGGCTGCAGGAAACAACTTCGAATTGGCTATTGCTGTTGCCATCGCAGTTTTCGGACTAAATTCAGGGCAAGCATTTGCTGGAGTCATTGGCCCTCTGGTTGAAGTTCCAGCATTGATTTTGTTGGTTCGTGTTTCGTTTTGGTTAAGAAAAAAGTACTATGGAAAAGTCAAAGTATAAACTCTTACAAACAAACCAAAATTTGTAAGCAAAAATCAAAATAATTTAGGTTTACTTTCCCAACCTTATTTCATTGCATCCAAAACCTTCTGAAAACCGGTTTTCAATTCCAGTTGATCTTTGGTCAGTTCACTATCCACTATGGATGACAACTCCATGGGGTCTGTCTTGAAATGGTAGAATTCTCCACTGCGGTAGAGTTTCCATTCTGTATTTTGCACATAGGTTTTAGGAGTAAACTTGCCCCATTTGGGTGCATAGCTACAGAAAACCCAATCTCTGGCCTGAGCTTCCTTGCCTAAGAGCTGTGAATAAAAACTCGTGCCATCAAGCACTTGGTTTTGTGCAGGTGAAGCGTGAGCTGCATCGAGAATTGATGGAAAAAAATCGGTAAAATCAATTAGATTCTCATTTACCTGATTCGGGGCAATAGTGCCTTTCCAATTGGCTATAAAAGGCACATGTGTACCGGCTTCAACAGTATATCCCTTTTCTCCCTTGATCATTTTGCCTTTCCATTTGGAAATGACATCACGGTCAGTACCATTGTCTCCAATAAATAGAATCAATGTATTTTCCCGTATCCCCAACTCATCAGTTTTTTTAACAATCCGCCCAACCTGCTTGTCCATATAGGCCATCATGTCCTTAAAGTAGGTGGTATCATTTGTATGGGTTTCGGGATCATATTGCTCAAAATCAGGCGAATCCGGTGTAGGCAAAAAAGGATCATGTACCAGACACATTGGATAATAAACAAAGAAAGGTTCATCTTTGTTTTCAGTCATAAACGACTCAATAAATTCTACAAATTTATCTGGGCCATACTCTTCATTATAGGTCTCCAATCCATCTTTGAATGTCTCTAAAGTTGGATTTTTGAACCGATACCCTCTGTCTTGGATCTGCCACAATCTATAGGTATCAAATCCGGCTTGTACTGGCAATGATCCTGTCTTCCCACCAGCCAATTCCTGCTGTTTTTTATTTCCA
>CAXBNB010000913.1:0-1737 GCA_963976505.1 uncultured Reichenbachiellaceae bacterium | reverse complement strand
CAGAGCCGTGGTACTGGTACTCTTGCAACCCACTGTAAATTGAGGCAGTGTTGTCAAGTATTTGCAACTCCATACCTGCATAGGCCGCATCACCTTCCAAAGGAGCTCTGATTCCCAAGCCATTGTTGGCGCCAGGTGTCAGCTGAAACTCAAACCTGAAATTGAAATCACTGTATTCCTTTTCTGTGAACAAGTTACCATGTCCTCCTCTCTTTGGTCTGATGACGATTTCTCCTTCTTCTACCAAATAATCCGTTTTGTTTCCTTGCCACCCGTCAAGGTTGGAGCCATTAAACAAAGACTTAAATCCGGCAACTTTTTCGTCATCTGTTAACTTATACTCACCAGCCTTAATCTCTCTCACGTAAATATTTCTGAAAGCCAGGTCAGTACCATGAGCTTGAAGCTCTATTGCTCCCGTTGGGAAAATAGGTTGTTTTCTGTCCCAGTAGTTGTCCATGGTTACGTCATCTACTACTAAGACACCATTGGAATAAACAGTCACCTTTTCGCCAATCATAGTGATGCGGAAAGTATTCCATTCATTGATTGGGTTGTCGGTGACTTTAAGGGGCTTGCTTTGGTGTGGGTTGTTGTTGTACAACCCTCCTGAACCAACTTGTGCTCCTACATCAATTCTGGAAGTATCCCAAATTTGCACCTGAGGTGTTCCTCTGAGGTAGATGCCGCTATCTCCATCTTTTGAAATCCTCCAATCTACGATCATTTCAAAATCACCATAATCTTTTATTGAACAGAGGTTGGCTCCATGACCACTAAAGGCAATCGTTCCATCTTTAACACTCCAGTTTTCTAGCATTTTCTCATTGGCCTCCAATTGTTTTTTGACCAACTCATTTTGCTTCATTTTAGCTCGAGAAATAGGATTACCTACTAGCCCTTGCCAGCCACTTAAGTCTTTGCCATTGAACATAGACACAAAACCAGCGTCTGTTGGCATGGCATCCAGGTAATTTCCAATGTCAATTTTATAATACTGACTTTCAGGGCCACTGATAATATTGTTTACTTTTTCAAGCCCCTTTCTTACAAGGTCCCCATACAAGCCTACTTTCCTTCCATTTGGTGGAAGGGCAATTTGCATAGCAGACTCACACGCTTGCTGCTGAACTGCTTTGTCATCTAAAAATCCAGATACGTACAAAAAGCTGAGGAAAGTTTTAACATTTCCGAGTGCTTTGATCACGTTGTTCTTTTGATCATCGGAAGACGCATAAGGCATGATGTTGCTCAGGTGTAACAATTTTTGATCATCTGGCAATTTGGATGAAGCCACCTGCTTCACAAACCCGTCGAATGCTTTGGATTTAAAAGTCCCTTTATCGGTCTTACATATATTATACAAAATGATGGAAGCATCTTCGTTTTTCCAGTTTACCAAGGCATCAAATGCAGCTTCTTTGTCTGGTGTGCTTCCTTTTTCAAATAAATCTTTGATGGCATTCAAAGCATTCATACCTCCCAACTGAGGCAAAATACTGACAATTCTTTCTTTCTGACCTTTTGATTTCAAAGCAGCAAGAAATGGTTTTGTTTTCTCATCTTCAGAAGAAATCCCGTCAACAGCACTGATCAATGCTTTTTGGGTTTCCATGATTTCAAAATCACTATCCGCTTTGTACAACAAGTCCATCAACTGATCCACATTTTCTTCTTGTGAAATCCTTTTTAAGGATTTAAAAGAAGATCCCCTAACAATCAAATTAGTTTTAATTT
>CAXBNB010000912.1:0-1739 GCA_963976505.1 uncultured Reichenbachiellaceae bacterium | reverse complement strand
GGTCCAGGGAGACTATTTGAGGGAATTGGCGATTCTGAAATTGCTTTTGGGGGAAATGCCAAAGCAGCAATAACTTTTGAATTTGGTTTTTTTAAGTCAAACGTAACAGGGCTGGAACTAGGGTATCAATTTGAGGGTTTTACCAAAGAGATTCCCTTGATGCCAACTACGGAAAACAGACAGACCTTCCAATCTGCTTATGTCACCTTATTCTATGGCTTTAGAAGATAGGTAGTAACATCCATCTTTGGGTTAACTCACATTTTATGATTAATTTTGAACGGACTTAAAAAACCGATATGATAGAATTACCGGTAATTTCTGAAGAACAAACCAGAAGAAAAAAACCGAATTGGTTGAGGGTAAAATTACCTGTTGGAAAAGAATATGCGCATGTACGCAAATTGGTAGACGAGCACAAGCTACACACTATCTGCGAAAGCGGCAATTGCCCTAATATGGGTGAGTGTTGGGGAGCGGGTACGGCTACCTTTATGATATTAGGAAATGTATGTACCAGATCCTGTTCCTTCTGCGCTGTAGCCACAGGAAGACCACCTGAGTACGACGAAGATGAACCAAGAAGGGTTGCTGAAGCAATTCAGCTAATGCAGGTAAAACACGCTGTAATTACCTCTGTAAACAGAGATGAGCTCAAGGACAAAGGCGCTGATATATGGTATAGAACAGTAGCTGAAACCAAGAAAAGCTCACCAGAAACCACAATTGAAACCCTCATCCCAGACGTTAAGGGGAATTGGGAAGCCTTGTACCGAATGATTAGTGCGGGACAAGAAGTTGTTTCTCATAATGTAGAAACTGTTGAAAGATTGTATAGGAGAGTAAGACCACAAGCCAAGTACAACAGATCTCTGGAACAAATTAAGCTTACAAAGGAATTTGGCAAACGTACCAAAACAGGTATCATGCTAGGCTTAGGAGAAAAACAGGATGAAGTGCATAAAGCAATGGATGACCTTGCAGCGCATGGCTGTGATATACTTACACTCGGCCAATACCTGCAACCCACTAAAATGCACATTGAAGTTGCTGAATTTATTCACCCTGACCAATTTGATGCATATAGAGAAGAAGGACTTAAGAGAGGCTTAAAATATGTAGAATCCGGACCTTTGGTCAGATCCTCTTACCATGCTGAGAGACATGTAAACGTTTAAGCACCTTTCCTTGAATAACTTCCGATCAAATTCACTTGAATTGGTCGGAAGTTATGATTTTTCTTGAGATAAGAAGGATAATAACTATTTTTTTGTATCTTTTGACTGTCTATATCTTACAAAGAACTGGATTTTAAACGTGCCTTAAAATGACTTTTACCAAAACATTACTATTAGTAATAATCGCCACAGTTTTTTTTAACTGTTCCTCTAAAACTATTGGTGGGCTCACCAAAGAAGAGTATAAATCCTGGAAGCAACAAAAAAAGGAAATGAGTCCTGAAGCTTTCAAAGCCTTGGTTGAAGACAAGGACAGAATAGCACAAGAAAACAATTACCTTCTTGAAAAAATGGCCCATGTTGAGCAAAAGATCGCTGATAAACAAGGCGAAATAGATCGTTTGGCCCGTCAGGTAATGAGCATGAGTACTCAAAACAATCAAGGAGCAAATGGGAATTCAGAATCCAATATAGATGAGTGGCAAAAAGGCATTGTTTTTAAGGTACAATTGGCTGCTTTCGATGAATTTGACCTGAGAGACCTTACAGAGAATGGAAGTG
>CAXBNB010000911.1:0-1739 GCA_963976505.1 uncultured Reichenbachiellaceae bacterium | reverse complement strand
GTATTGAATGCTCCTTCACAATATACTAGGGCATTTCCATCAATTACTTTTTTCATTTTCTACTTGTTAATATCGCTACGTAACGATCCGGTTCTAAATCTTTTTCTTTGTCCATTTCCAATAGAGCCACCAACCCTGCCACGGAAGCAGGAAGTACATGAAGGCCTTCTTTGTCTTTGAGTAATTTTGATGTTTTCAATAATTTTTCGTCACTCACATTATACGCCCCTCCTTTGGATTGCAAAATGGCGTACAAGGCTTCCTCTCCATCAAAGCTGTGCCAGTTGATCAATGGCTCGTTGACCGCTGTTTCTTTTATCTTTTCCGGTACTAAGTCAACACAATGATCCAAACCTTTCTTGAAGGAATAGACAATTGGGTTTTTCCTTGTGGAAGAGGAAGCAATCATCAAAGGCACTCTAGAGGTTTTCCCCCTTTTGTACAAACTCACAAAACCACGATAAATCCCTGCAAGTAAGGTTCCATTAGAAACAGGAACGGCTATGATCTTGGGTGCATCTCGCAGTTGGTCATAAATCTCATTAGCGATTTCAGAATAGGCAATGATTTGCAATGGTGTGTTGACCCGCCAGTCCTGCAGCCAGCGCAACAGAGGCTCCATAATTTCCGCAGGTAGCCACAGTAATGGTGTCGTACCCCCTTCTCAATGCATCGTGACACTGGGCAAAAGCAATTCTATCCTTCTGTGTACCTGTAGGATTGCCTCCTTCAAATTTGAGGAAAAGTTGCCTTACACCTGCCTCTCTTTCGATGTTTCTGGCTCGTAAAAGCGCCGTATCCCCTACTTCTATGTTAATAATATCCTCATAAGACTCTATCCGATCCAAAAGAGAAAGAGATTGGTCTTTTACCATCTCACTCAATTTTTTAGATTCAAGAGAAATGGCATTTTGAGGTGTACTCGCTTTTGCTTGCTTTTCTTCTTTCATATTTATTTGAACAAAATATTATCTATGGCCTTGACTTATTCGTCCTGATCCACTTCACCCAAAAACACACAATCAGCATTGAACGCCAAATTGACATAAGTTAAAGTGAAATCTTCTATCAATTCACCATCCACTTTTTTCATTTCTACTTCGGTCACTTCTACTGTAATGTAATACTTTTCAGAGGCAGGATTTTCTACAAACTCAGCCTCCAGTGCTACTGCTTCGGAATAACGTTCTTTTAATAAATCTGTAATACAGGACATCAATCCCTCGACCGGAACGGCAGTAATAGTCATCACCCATGTTCCATCCTTTTTATAAGTGGCCACTTTTGAAAAACCTTCATGTTTAAATGATGCCTGATACACACCATCTTCGGCCCACCAACTGACACTTTTGGCTTCTTTATATTTGGCAGTGAATGGTTTGGTTACAGCAATTGGCGCTCCCTGTTGTGCTCCATACGCTACTGCTCCGAGTAACATAAGGAAAATAAATATAGCTTTCATATTACTTTTTATAGATCTGTATTGAGACGACATATTCCCAAATAGTCACATGATATGATGGAAATAATTTTTATGGTTTTGCTGAAGTGAATGACTCCATTCGATCCTCCAAATTTTTGATTATCAGGCAACTCCAACCCAGTAGGATGAATATACTGTAACTGCCTTTTCTCTGGCCCGCATTAACCTCATCTTTACTGCACTGGCAGACAACTTGTACATATCCTGCAACTCTACTATTGATTTATTGAGTTGGTATTTCATCACTAAAAGTTGC
>CAXBNB010000910.1:0-1740 GCA_963976505.1 uncultured Reichenbachiellaceae bacterium | reverse complement strand
AAATATTGCCTGGCGTAATGGTGTAGATCTTTTCTGAATCGTTGTACAACACATCAATTTCCATGTCATCGTACCCAAACACGTAAATATTCATCTCTGCATTGAGGTTAATATTATGACTCAATAGCCTTTTCATAGCACTCCAAGACTTTCTAAACTCCTTTTTTTCACTTTTTGAAAGTTCGTTTAAACCGAGGTTTATAGAGTTATTCGACATGTAAGATTCATGTAACTTCACCGTCACTTCAGCCATGTCCAAATTGGTTTTTTTCAAAGACTGGTTATACATGTGTTGTGACAATAAACTGTGATTTTCAAGCGACAACAATTCAGATTTTATAGAATCATTTTTTAAATCAGCATAATAATATTTGTCATGCAACCAACTGTCGCTCACTTCCAACACAGAAATCAAAAGCGTATCATAAATGGCGTGCGTATAAAAGTTGATCGGCACCAAAAACATAGTAAAATTTTGATGTTCAGAAAAGTGAGTAATGAAAACATCTATGTCTTTTCCTACACTTACATCTTTTCGCTTCAATTGGGCACTCTTAGGATCAATGTTATGCCCTTCATCAAGCAACTTCTCCAAAAACTTATGTGACGAAGTAAATTGGTGGACAATTTTCTCAATATTTTCAACATGATTCTCTTTGATATAGTCCTCCATGGACTCTTCCACCTCAATTACATCTCCTTGTGCAAATGATATGCCCTGAGTACAACAGAACATTATCAAACAAAGAGTCATTATTCTATTCATCATTCGATTTTGATTTTTTTATAACCTTCAAGTATAGTCTTCTTTTCATAAAAATTCAAATGTGCAATAGCAGAGTATCCTGACAGCAGTCATTTTTATAAAATGTGTACCTTGAAATAATTGGGATCAAGAAAAATAAATCCAAAGAGTTTCCCACTCCTTTTCTAAAGAACCTGAGAAAAAATCTTTTCCGGCTCTTCTATACCAATATCCTGCATTGCTTACATCTCCTTCTTTTCTATGGAGGTATGCATGAATCCAAGCTGCTTCATTTGTAGGCAGGTCTTGAATTAACTCATGGGCTTTTTCCCAGTTACCAGACTTATCTTCTTCTAAGGCATTTTTGTATATTTCCTTATTCTCGCTCATATGCCAAAATTACCAACAGGTCAGTAATATTCCTAAACACAAACAACAATCTCACTACATTAGTAAGATTGTTGTTTGATTCAACTTTATATTTTGAGCGTGAATACTTCCATGGTTTCAATTGGCAAACCAGAACCTCGATTTCCATTTCCCCCAGCAACGTAAATTCTATTCTTATATACTGCTGCACCCATTCCGTGACGTCCGTCAATCAGTGATACCATTTTTATCCATTTGTTTTTCTTAGTATCGTAGGCTTCCGTTTCGATATGAGCCGTTTCACTTGCAGCGGACTCTCCTCCTACTGTTACCACGTACTTTCCAAGTGCTACGGTTGATGTTCCTGCCCGCATGGTAGGAATCCCCTCAGGTAAAGAGTACCATTCTTTCTTATTGAGGTTAAATACATCTACTTCCTCTATTGTTTTTTCGAAAGAATGATCTGGTGCCATGCTTTTTCGACCGCCCAACACGTACAATTCATCATCAACTATAGTTGCACTGAAATGATCTCGAGCCCGAGGTGCATCTGGTAGAATAGTCCACTTTTCGGTTTTAGGATCAAACTCATCCATCCATGAAACATGCCCATCTGTATGTCCATT
>CAXBNB010000909.1:0-1742 GCA_963976505.1 uncultured Reichenbachiellaceae bacterium | reverse complement strand
TTGCTTTGTTTGGAGGCATAAACTGTCCGTAGTAAATCACTTCTCCGTCGTATGGCAGAAGATTTGAAATTGGGTTTGAGTTAAACAGATCCATTTTTATGATTCTTAAAAGGAATACAAAATTATCACACTTCATTGTTCCTTATCATTTTTCAGACAAAATTACGAAAAGGGCTCAATTCAATAATTTATCTACCATCCCTCTAGATTCTGCCCCAAATACCCGACTTTTGCACCTTCATAAAGCAAGCGGTGAATTGAAGACAAAAGAAAGAACCAAAGACAAGGTAAATATAGTTACACTCGGGTGTGCCAAAAACTTGGTGGATTCAGAGGTAATACTTACCCAGCTGAGAGGCAACCAGATAGATGTAGAACATGAGTCAGCTAAAAACGATTCTAATATTGTGATCATCAATACCTGTGGGTTTATTGAAAATGCCAAGCAGGAGTCCATTGAAACCATCTTGAAATACGCTGAAGCTAAGGAAGCGGGGCTAATCAAAAAGGTCTATGTGACAGGATGTCTTTCACACCGCTACAAAGATGATTTGGCCAAAGAAATTCCCAATGTGGACGATTACTTTGGTACTACCGATTTGAAACAACTGCTGGCTCGATTCAAAGCCGATTACAAGCATGAGTTGATCGGAGAACGTATTACAACTACTACAGCTCATTATTCCTACCTGAAAATATCTGAGGGTTGCGACAGGCCCTGCTCTTTTTGTGCCATCCCGCTAATGCGTGGCAAGCACATCTCAAGGCCGATTGAAGAATTGGTATTGCAAGCCTCTAATCTGGCAAAAAAAGGTACTAAAGAACTATTGTTGATTGCACAGGATTCTACCTACTATGGCCTGGATTTGTACAAAAAACGAAATCTGGCTGAGTTACTAGACCGCTTGTCCGAAGTAGAAGGGATCGAGTGGATCAGGTTGCATTATGCCTTTCCAACTGGTTTTCCAGAAGATATTTTGGACATAATGAACGACCGTCCAAACATCTGCAAATATCTGGATATACCATTGCAGCATGGCTCAACTAAAATACTGAAACTGATGCGTAGGGGAACTACCAGAGAGAAAACCACCGACCTCATTGCCAAAATACGAGAGAAAGTACCGGGAATAGCATTGCGTACCACTATGATCGTCGGACATCCAGGTGAGACAGAAGAAGATTTTGAACAGATGCTTGATTTTATTGAAGAAACACGTTTCGACCGACTGGGAGTATTTACTTATTCTCACGAAGAGGACACCCATGCACATTCGTTTGAGGATGATGTACCAGAAGAAGTAAAGCAAGAGCGATTGGAAGCTGTCATGGAACTTCAAGAAGGCATTTCATTTGAATTGAACGACGAGAAAATTGGCACGATACAAAAAGTACTGATTGATAGAAAAGAAGGTGATTACTTTTTCGGAAGAACAGAGTTTGATTCTCCCGAAGTGGACAATGAAGTATTGATTGATGCAAAAGAAAATTATTTGCGCATTGGAGATTTTGTCAATGTAGAAATAACAGGTTCGGAGGCATTTGATTTGTATGGGGAGCCTGTAAAGTAAGGTTGGTGACTCAATAAGTTTTCTTTGTAGAGCCGTTGATCTTTTTGTGATTCACACATCTAAAACTATTTTCTCTCGTATCTAAAGGCTATGTTAAAACTCATTCACCAAAAGACCATTTGCTCCTGATGAAGGTAGAAAAAATTGACCTTGCGAAAACCAATTCGTTTT
>CAXBNB010000908.1:0-1752 GCA_963976505.1 uncultured Reichenbachiellaceae bacterium | reverse complement strand
CGAATTCGAGCTGGCTGTACCGACTCCTGAACATTATATTCCAATGCTTTATACATTGGCACTGAAAGAAAAAGATGAAAAGGCTACTGTTTTCAATGACGCCTTGGTAGCCGGATCACTCAATATGCTGTCTATTAAAATAGACAAAGCATGATTATAAAAAAACATTTTTGGATATGCATTAGTATCCTTATTTTAATTTCAATCTTTAGCTTTACCATTATGAATTCCAGCAAAGAACAGCCCAAACTGCATTACCTAGTAAGACAGCCCAAAATAAAAATTACACATCCTCCTCTGTTGTTACTATTACATGGAGTGGGTGGAAATGAACAAAACCTTTTTTCTTTTGCAAACGATTTACCGGAGAATTATTTAGTGGTATCAGCCCGTGGCCCGCTTACTTTAGGACCTGAAAGCTATGCCTGGTTTCAGGTAAATTTTAGCACCGGACGCCCGCAGATAAACGAACAGCAGGCTGAAGACGCGAGAGTAACTATTCTTGATTTTATTGAAAGTCTGAAAAACGAACTTGATTTTGATGGTAAGCAAGTTTATTTAATGGGATTCAGCCAGGGAGGCATAATGAGTTACAGTGTGGCTCTTACTGCACCTGAAAAAATCAAAGGAATTGCTGTAATGAGCGGCAGGCTCCTTCCTGAGGTTAAACCACTAATTGCTGATGAGAAACGTCTTGAAAAACTTAAAATTTTCATTTCTCATGGCAGACAAGATGCGGTACTGCAGTTCCCATATGCAACTGATGCTCAAGCCTACCTTCAAACAAAGGGGATAAAGCCTGAATTCCACCAATATGATGAGGGTCATAGTATAAATAAGCAAATGTTTGATGACGTAGATCTATGGTTAAAAACAAATACTACGCACTAATAATTTGCTTCATCTATGCAAATACTAAAAATATTCGCTTTATGATAAAGTGGGTATTTTTTTGAAAGATGTTTTTCCAACTTAATGGTCACAAGCTTAAAAGCCAAATCCCCAAATCCGTTGTACCTGTTGTAGGCAGTGCTTTATTTTGATACTTTAGACTTCTTAATGTTCAATGCTTTCTGTTTTATCCATTGAATTGAAATATCAACAGGTGCTGTAATATTGCCAGAAGCAGTATTGTGTCCTAATGTTGAAAACAATGTATACTCGAAAGGTTTGCCTTGAGCTTTCAATGCATTTAATTGTTCCATACACAACTTTACTGGAATCTGTATATCCTTCTCACCAAAAAGCCAAAGCCCTGGAATTGAAAGAGTATTCAAAGGGATTTTGGGATCAGTCGCCACGAATTGATACCTGTCTGGGTCATTTTTAGTATGCTCACGAGCATCTGATTCTGTATGATTTTCCCAAAAATTATCATTTCCATTAGTATAAAACTGAAATCGAAGTTGCTCTAAAGTTGTAATTGTAGGGCAGCTAAATAAAACCATAAATTCTATCTGCGGATTTTTGTTTGCAGCAATTGGGATTATCCATCCTGCTTGACTGAAGCCAACTAATCCAATTGGTGTTTTTTTATCTTTCAAATAGGTTCGAAATGTATTTACTGCTGAGCTTGCATCTTGAGATAATAAATTGAGATTAGTAGTATCAATGTTATTCGTGCCAACAGATGGTCCTACATATACACCGCCAGATTCTCCAACTCCACGTTTATCATAGGTCAAGCAATACCTTCTTTGGCAAGACGTTTAGCGAATTCCAATTCCCTTTTTACAGGATCAGACCCATGAA
>CAXBNB010000907.1:0-1778 GCA_963976505.1 uncultured Reichenbachiellaceae bacterium | reverse complement strand
GACACTATGTCCACAACCTTTTCATAGTCAATAATTTGCTCGGGAAAACATTCCCATTGTATCAGGTCAACCAAGTGTGTGTTGACATCAACTATCCCCTCTCCTTGTTTGGACACGTCAAAAAACCATGATGGCCTTACCAGTGCTTTTCCAGACACATATTTGAAGAAATGATGTACACTTTCCTTGGTTACAGCCGGATTTTCTTCACTTCCTACTTCCAATTGACCAAAGATTGAAGGCATCTGAGACAAATTCTTTTGCAGAATGGTAGAAATCTCATAACGCTCCGTCATGATATCATACAACAACACGCCATTGGCTTCTGCCAGTTCGAAAGCTTCTTTGAGCAAGTCAAATTTCTCCGGTGTGATGATCATCGGTTTGTCAGCCAATACATTGATCCCTGCGGCTACTGCGTCTTTAATGTATTCTGTTTTGAGTGCATTGTTACCCGAAACCACCATCACATTGCCCGGACGATCCGCTACCATTTTCTCAAAGAAATCAGCTCCTTTATAGACTTTTTCCTTCCATTGGGTAGGATTGTCAGCTCTGGTATTAAAACCATCTATTCTAGCCAAGTGACCATCCAAATCAGGTCCTGCCGGAGCAAATACAGCTACTTCAGGATCTACTTGCTCGTACATAAACTTTTGCACCAAAGCAGCATGAAAATGCCCGGGATCAAGTGTCATCAGTTTGACTTCACCTTTTGCTCCTGTAAACTCACTTGCAGTTCTCTGATCCATTCCTTTCTTTTCTTTTGTGGTTTGACATGACACTACTGCCACCATCACCAACAAAAAAACAATTGTTTTTTCTAATCTCATAATTAATGTTTGATATAGTTTGTACCATACGGGTAACGTTGTGGCCTGCTCAACATTGAATTTGCCACATCATTGTTTTTAAATCTCTCGATCTTTGGATCCCACTCTAGTCTCGTATCCAGTTTCATCGCTATGTGACTTACCAAACACACAGAACATGCCCTGTGTCCGATTTCTACAGGAGAAATAGGTTGCTTCCGTGGTTTGATACAGTCCAACCAATTGCCATGCTGCTCATCACTTTGATACAACTTGATCTCATTGTCTTTGATTACTGATGTGAGGATTTTAGGGTCACTGGCATTGAGTGCCGCTGCACTTTTTTCTTTAGAAACAGGATCACTTGCAGAGGCGGTATAGCTACCTCTGGATACAAAGATCCAACCGTCTTCTCCTTCATACCTGATGCCATTGGTGTAACCACCACTGGTGTACATGGTAATGCCATTGGCATACTCTGCTTTCACCATAAAGTCACCATGAACATCCCAAAATCCTGATTTTGGAAACTGAGCCACAGCCTCAACAGATATGGGCCCAGTATATTCTGTATCCATACCCCAAGCGGCAGAGTCATAATGGTGCTGCCCCCATCCGGTAATCATACCTGCACCATACTGTTCTTTTCTCAACCATCCCGGACGGCCATATCCTTTTTGAGGATGCACACCAGTTTCTGTATATGGCACTTCAGGCGTAGACCCGAGCCACATATCATAATTCAGATTTTTCGGAACAGCCATTTCTTCCACTGCCGGCCCTGATGGATCTCCAGGCAATCCAACTTTCACTGTATGGATTTTTCCGATTCTTCCATTTCTTACTAGTTCAGCAGCAACCCGAAACTGCGGCATTGAACGCTGTTGCGTTCCAACCTGCAATATCACTCCTTGTTTGTGTACAATATCACTCAGCAACCTTCCTTCTTCAATGGTCAGTGAAGTT
>CAXBNB010000906.1:0-1780 GCA_963976505.1 uncultured Reichenbachiellaceae bacterium | reverse complement strand
ATTATTGGTAAAAATACTTTTTGGTGAATCGAAACCCATAGTGCTAACCCTTACTTCGGTAATTTGAGTTACCGGAGGCATTTGATTTTTTGGAGATAAAAAATAATTTTCTATTTCAACTTTTTCAATGGATTCATATTCGAGGAGTACATCACTGGATGTAGGCAAACCATCAATGTAGTAATTTGCAGGAAACGGTAGTCTATCCAATTGATTGTGGAGTTGTGCTATTTTACTTTCATCTATGTATTCATATACACTGCGACTTTTGGCGATTTTCCAATTTTCAGGATATTCATACAACGGAAGGCTTCTTTTTACTTTGGGGTTTAAATTTATGTAAACAAACATTTTCTTGCTCCCACCAGAACCGGTTGTTAAAGTTTCACTGACTTCTTTGATAAATTTAGGATTAATTGGAAAAGACGTTTTTTCATTTGATTTTTTATGTGGTTTCCCATCGATCATGTAACCATATTCTATGTCGTCCGCTTGGTTGGGTATAGGGTAAGTGACATCAAGTGATTCAAAATCACTGATGCCATATAAAAATAAACGTGCCTCTCCTTTTTCTTGTTTGCCCCAAATTTCTAGTACTAAATCTTTATTAAGCCTACCCAATCCTTCTGCGCTGTTGGTTTTTTTATAACGAAAGGGAAGAATATGTTTGCCTTCAGCATCATGTGTAGCGTTTATACTTAGTCTACCTCCTTCTGAGGAGTAGAAGGTAGCAATTAGGGAACTGATCTCAAGGTGATCGTTGAATTTCAATTCGTCAAATACCAGTTTTACCTCTAGTTGTTCTGCCAAATCCTCTTTAAGCTGTGTCAACTCTTCCACAGTTGCTTTTGGACCGACAATAAAATGATATTCCTCAAAATTTTCGATCGTATCTTCCCATGTTTCAGAAGTGATTTCTTGTTCTGTACCAGCATTAAAAAATGAAGTCAACACAAAAAGCGGTATCAATATCAAGGCATATCGAATTGCAGCAATCTTACTGTTTTGCTTTTTGTTCATCATGACTATTCGTTTTTTGATCAGTGAACTGGCAAAGCAATTTGTCAAAGGTACTGGCTGCATATTGAAGGCCGCATTGACAAGGCAGTGTTGATATTCCTGTTTGTCGTGTCCTTTTTTTACTATATGGTTATCGGTCAGGTACTCCAAATTTTCTTTTACCATTCGGTTATACAGCCAGGCAAAAGGATTAAACCAGTGTACCACTTTGACCATTTCGGCTATGAAGATGTCATAGGTGTGTCCATTTTTTTGATGTATTTTTTCATGTGATAAAATAAGATCCAACTCGGGGTGGGTCAAAAAACTAGACGGAATTACTATTCTGTTGAAAAAACAAAAAGGAGGTACTTCAGTTGTAGAAGTGTAAAAAGGTGTGGTATGCTGCCCTTCTATTTTTTTGGCGGAAGAAAAAAATCTAAACAACGAAATCCATTGTATCACAAAGCGTGTAAGAAAAAAAGACAATCCTATCAAATAGACCAAAACAGCATAATCCCAGAAGGTGAATTGCGATAAGTAGGATTGGCTTTTTTCAATTTCTACTGGTGTCGGCTTATTTATTGTTGACTCTGAAGGAGTAGTGATTTCAGCTTCGGTGAAAAAACTATGGTCTTCATTAGTGTTCGAATCTTGGGTGTTGAAATAATCTAAAGACAGGTATTTTATTGGGTCAAAGGGAAGATCATATTTAACCAGCGGCAAAGTTAAAGACAATATAAAAACTGCCACTAGTATATACCTGTTCACCTTATAGAAA
>CAXBNB010000905.1:0-1797 GCA_963976505.1 uncultured Reichenbachiellaceae bacterium | reverse complement strand
GGATAAATTCATGCCCAATCAGCCAATCAGGTACACCTTTATGGATGAAATGTACGCTCGAATGTATACTGATGTTGAGCGTACAGGAAACTTATTTACCATTTTTGCCACTTTTGGAATAATGGTAGCTTGTTTTGGTTTGTTTGGTCTTTCAGCATTTATGGCTGAGCAGAGGTGCAAAGAAATCAGTATCAGAAAAGTATTAGGTGCTTCATTTCAAACCATATTTCAGCTTCTCACGCTAAATTTCTTAAAGCTAGTGGTAGCTTCCCTTGTTGTGGCCATACCTGTTGGTTGGTTTATGATGCAAAATTGGCTTCAAGATTATGAATACAGGATAGAAATGAGTTGGAGTGTCTTTGCTATAGCCGGTGCAATCGTTTTGGTGATAGCAATATTGACTGTTAGTTTTGAATCTATAAAAGCGGCTATTGTCAATCCAGCAAATGGATTGAGGACGGAGTAATGGTTTCCTCATTTTAAGCTAAAAATATAAATCACTACATATCATTCCCTATAATTTTCTAATCACAATAAGTATATTGTGAGAATTGAAGGCTACTTTTAACGACTTTTAGTTGCCTGTTTACAGGTATGTTTATTTGAACTTCCAGCTCTTTTATGAAAATTAGTGGTTTTACTTTATCAATTGCGTTAGTACTCAATTGTCATCTTCTTTTTGCCCAGTCCGACCAAATCAACAGAGAAAAATACAAATTGTTTATCCATGAGACCAAAGCTACTATTGAGATAGATGGGGTTTTAGATGAAGAGCCTTGGATAAATGCTCAGAGAGCAAGTAATTTTTTCAGGGTTTTACCTATAGATACTGGCTTTGCTGTCTCCAAAACAGAGGTGGTAATGACCTATGATGAGACACATCTTTATATGGGTATTGTATGCTATGATGCTACACCTGGTAGGCGACCGGTTGAGTCACTTCGGAGAGATTTTACTTTTGGGAAAAACGACAATTTTCTTACTTTTATTGACACCTACAATGATCAAACAAATGGATTTTCATTTGGAATATCTGCTGCTGGAGCCCAGTGGGATGGCACTCAGTCCAATGGAGGTTCTGTTGGGCTTGATTGGGATACTAAATGGAAATCTGAGGTAAAGAATTACCCGGATAAATGGGTCGCTGAATTTGCCATTCCCTTTAGAAGTATTCGTTATCGAGAGGGTGACACGGAGTGGGGCATTAGTTTTAGCCGTCTGGATTTAAAAAATAATGAAAAATCGAGTTGGACACCAATTCCAAGACAATTCCCAACAGCAAGTCTTGCCTATACGGGCACATTGGTTTGGGACAAGCCACTTCCTAAAGCAGGAACTCGATTTGGTCTGATCCCTTATATATCAGGAAGAGTTGAACAAGATGTAGAGGCAGGAGAGCCCGTTAATACAAAGGGTGATGCAGGACTGGATGCGAAAATTTCATTGTCCACTTCCATGAACCTGGACTTAACTGTGAACCCTGATTTTTCTCAGGTAGAAGTTGATAGACAAGTCACAAACCTGAGCAGGTTTGAATTGTTTTTCCCAGAGAAGCGTCAATTTTTCCTGGAAAACAGCGACATTTTCGCGAGCCTTGGTACCTACGGCTTACGCCCTTTTTTTTCTCGTAGAATAGGTCTTCAAAATAAAGTACGTACAGGAGCAAGGCTCAGTGGAAAGTTGGGGGAGAAGTGGAGAGTTGGTTTGATGAATATGCAGACAGGTAGTAGTGATACCGAATTTGGTGCCAATTACAGCGTTGCGACCGTTCAAAAACAGGTATTTAGCCGTTCGAAC
>CAXBNB010000904.1:0-1798 GCA_963976505.1 uncultured Reichenbachiellaceae bacterium | reverse complement strand
CCCTCAATTTCATTCATGGTCAAGTATCCATCTTCTTTCACATTGCCGGATTGAGAAAGTACAAGTGCAGATAATTCTGGCACCTCAGGCACTACGATACCATGTGTGGCAAAGTGGATCACTTTGTAGTCATCTAACTGACCAGAGGTTGACATATCAGACACCTTGGCTTCACTGACAGAGGAGCCCGTGAGCACCAAGGCTCCCGACACATTGGCTTTTATGGTATTCACCTCTTTGAGGGTTCCGGGCAAGTCTCCCCAACTTCCGATCCCAAGCTTTTGATATGCACCACGGGTAACAGTTTTATTGTTGCTCTTCAGCTCCGATTGTAATTTGCTTATATCGTCTTCAGAATTGACAGCACTTGCCACAGCTCCCGTCCCTTGATAAACAGCTCCTCCAAAAGCGAGCATTGGTTTGCGACTGGTGGGATAATTTCGATCCTGAATCAATGACCATACCGTAGCAGACTGAGTGTATTGGATGGTGTATTTTTCGATAAGGTACTTCCCATTCTGGTCAATCAGGGTTTCAAATGGTAGGTAGCTCAAAATTCCTTCTGGGATAATAACAAGTTCGTTTTTTCCTATTAGATTTCCTTCAATTGGTGCGATCAAGTATTGATAGAGACCTTGTGCTATTTCCTTAATTACTACTGCATCAGCATTTCCGCTGGCCTGATTGATCAGTAATGTCCGGTAATAGTTGATCAGGTTTTCAAATTTTTCATAATTAAACATGGCCTGATCTTTCGCCACTACAACATCTGGCTTTTTACTCAACTTAAACCCGCGTTGATTATTCTGTGTGGCGAGCGCAATAGCTTCATATTTTGAGAGTAATGATTTGAAATTATGGTCAAAAGAAGAAGTACTGCTATCATCCATTCTCGGAAAGTAACCATAAGTATTGGAGTTGGTAATGGTGACAAAAGTCGGAATACCATGACTGGTATTCATATAGCTGATCATGGCTGTATTAGCAAGCAATTTATCTCTAATTTGATCAGTGGTAGCTGCTACTGTGCTAGCACCCGCAGACAGTTTACTCACCAATACATTTGCTTTTACTTTTTCGAAGGTATTAAAGGCCTCTTTGTACTGTTTGTTAGCGGCATAAGTAGCCGCCAGCACCTCATATAGTTTAATACTGGTAGAAAGCTGTATTACGCTTGTCTTACTACCACTTGTTCTGATTGACTCAAAAAATCCTACTCCTTTTTCGCCATATTTTATAGCTTCTGTGAGGTTGCTCTTTTTCGCATACAATCCTGCAATGTGATAATAAACTTCACTCAATTCGAATGAAAGTTTCAGTTTAGTATAAATAGCTTCAGCTTCCTTCAGGTATTGTTCGGCTTTGTAAGTATTGTCAAACCGTTCATAATTCAACTGACCTAGGATCATAAGGTCTGCAGCAGCTTCTCTTTCCACGCCATATTTCTTATACAGTGTCAATGATTTCTCAAGGTAGGTATTGGCTTCATTTGATTTTTTCAGGTTTTTGGAGAGCATTCCGAGGTTGTGCCACCCAGCAGCCATGTCCATTACTGAACCAACCTCTTCAGCGATTTTCACACTTTCCTTGAGGTTCTGTTCTGCCAATGTCCACTTCTTCAATCCCAAATAAGTAGATCCTATACTGCCCAACCTTTGAGAAACCTTGAATTTTTCATTGTTTTTACGGTCCAAAACAAGGGCCTTTTCATAATTTGTCAAAGCAGATCCATAATCGCCTATCGCATAATACCGATGACCTAAAGAACTGTAAAAAGCGGATAGTGATCCGTGTTGGT
>CAXBNB010000903.1:0-1803 GCA_963976505.1 uncultured Reichenbachiellaceae bacterium | reverse complement strand
AGTCTATGGCCATTAAATCCCAGAAAATCAAAAATAATCCTGAGCAGCAAGGAGCGATTGCCAGACAGGGATTTTTGTTTTACGATAAATATGGTGACAAAGAATACAATGGCGATGTATATGCTGGGGTTTATTATGCACTTAGAGAATTGACAAAAGACACTACTAAGGTAGGCGAGGATCAGTACCATAGAAACCACTATAAAGGTCACTCTGGTTCTGTGCGTTCTGTGGTTTACTCACAAGATGGAAAAAGGCTGTATTCTGCAGGGTCTGAAGGAAAAATTCTTCTATGGAATATGGAAAATGATGCCCGTACTTATACAGTACTTGATTCTACCCGTGTGGTTGGTGTAAGCAATGATGAACGGTGGTTGGCACTAGGCAGTGACAATTTTGAGGTCTTTATCTATGACCTTAAGTCAAAAGACGCCAAACCTAAAAAGGTGTCCGGACATTCCGGGGCGGTATTCGATTTGGTATTTATGCCTGACAACAATGGATTTATTTACACATCAGGAGATGGGGTGATCAGGAAAAGTGATTTTATAGCGAGTACACCTATAGCGCAAGTTTCTTCAAGAGTTAAATCTTTGACAATCAGCCCTGATGGAAATACCTTAGCTGGAGGAAATGAAGAGGGTCATGTAGTGCTTTGGGATTTGAACAACAACAATGAAGAACGTCAATTGTACAGGAGTGAAAAAGTTCCTGTCAGTGCGATAAGTTTTAGCAATGACGGCAAGTTGTTAGTGTTTGGAGATGAAACAGGAGTCCTTACTATTTGGGATTTGGATGCTAAGAGGGTGTTGAAAAAACTACCAGGGCATGAATCAGATATCACTGATTTGGAATTCAATGCCGACAACAGTTTGTTGGCTTCTACCAGTAGGGATGGAACAGCAAGGCTTTGGATCATGGAAAACCTCAATGACTTACCTATTGAGTTGGACGATCACGGAAAAGGCATAGAAAGTGAAGGTTGGGTGTGGTCTGTAAGCTTTAGCCCTGATGGCGAGTCGTTAGTGACTGGTGCAGGAGATTCCAATATTAGAATCTGGCCTGTGAAACCTGAAGGCATGGCAAATGAAATTTGTAATTATATCAGTGAAAACATGATGAACTCTACTTGGGTGGCTTATGTAGCTGATAACATAGACTATCAATATACTTGCGAAGGGAAACCGATGCGGGAAGAACAAAGTGTTGAATAACCAATGAATTGCTTTATGTTGAATAAAAGATTACTATTATTATTTTCATGTATTTTGTCCTGTGTGGTATTTCAAGCCGAAGCACAGTTTAATCTTAGTAAGAAATCTACTGCTTCTGAAGGGATAAACTATTCTCTCTTGTTGAATCAGGCTGAAGATGATTTCGAAAAGGGTAATTTGTCTAGAATACCTGGAAACCTAAAAAAGGGTTTTGTGAAAAACGGCTTTTCAAAAGAAGAGATTATTCGAGCGCATCGATTGTTGACGATGGTACATCTGTTTTCTGACAATGAGCCTGCGGCCGAGGAAGAATTGATTGAATTGCTAAAATCAGATCCTGAACATCCAATAAATCCGTTGACTGATCCTGCGGAGTTTCAATACTTGTATCAAAAATTCCGAACCAAACCGATTTTTAGAGTAGCATTCAATCTCGGATTCAATCAATCGAGGGTAAATACGATGGATTTGTTTGCTACTACAAATACAAATCTGTCTGATGAGGTTTTTACGCCAAAAATTGGTTTACAATATGGACTCTCAATAGAGCGTGAGTTTGGTTTGAAAGGGTTGGAGGTTTCTCTAGGCG
>CAXBNB010000902.1:0-1813 GCA_963976505.1 uncultured Reichenbachiellaceae bacterium | reverse complement strand
AACTAATTGGCAGAACCTCAAGCGAGGGTCTGATATCCGCAAGGCAATTGGATCGAAATAGTAGAAAGTACACCTTATGTCATTATTGGTAATACTGGATATGGTAATCCCATTTTGAAGCGCTCTTTTAGCATAGACAGTTCTATGGATTTTGGAATGAAGTGTGCATTCCTGTCTTTTGATGCCACAAGGCTGTCGGCAAATGATGTGGACTATCCGATAGATACCATTACGCTAAAAAATAATTCTTACCAGATGATAGAACACCGATATACCGAAAAGGACTTAGGACATTTATCCGACTACTGGAATTCAAGAATTAAAGATGCCATAGAAAACATTCCTGCTCAGGTACTGGGCAAATCTTTCATAGAGGAAACTCAACTTGTCAAATGATATTAAAAATCAGCCATTCAACTAGATATTCCTTTGAGCAAGATGTTTTTTTAGAGCCACATTACCTGACTTTCACTCCTGCCCATAGACCATATTATGACTTGGTAAATTTTGATTTAAAAGTTCATCCCAAGCCATCAGGTTTGGTAGAGAGGCCAGGCCTAGAAAGCAACATATACCATCAAGCATGGTTCAATGACATGACAAATTCGCTTAGTATCGATGTAAAACTCGAACTCAAGTTAAAAAAATACAACCCATTTGAATTTTTTGTAGACAGCCCTGTGGCCGACTCCAATAAAGAAATCTACAGGGCATTTGAAAAAGAAGCGCTTTCGTTTTACCTCCAAACATTGCCCTTATCAAAAGGACTTTCAGTATGGTCAAAGGAAATAAGTGAGAATGCCGGAGAAAACCTGATTACATACCTATCTTTTCTAAACCAATCCATTCATTCTGACCACAAACACATAATCAGAATGGAATCAAATTTAATGAGCCCTGATGAGGTTTTTGGCCAGAAAACAGGTTCTTGCCGTGATCTTTCATGGATGATGATACATATTCTACGTCATCGTGGCATTGCTGCAAGATTTGTAAGTGGCTATTCCTTCAATCCGGAATTGGAAGAAGGTCATGAGCTACATGCCTGGGTAGAAGCCTACCTACCTGGTGGTGGCTGGATTGGATTGGATCCGAGTGCTGGCATCTTCACTACAGAAACCTACATTCCGATTTCTGCAAGCTTTGATCCTGATATGACCAAGCCCGTAATTGGTGGGTTTAGGGGAAAAGCAAAAAGCACCATGGAAACTGCCGTAGATATTGAATTGGTTGAAGAGTAACCATTCAACTAATCTTTGCTATGTTCCTTTTTTAATGCCAACAATTTTTCAAGAATGATTTCATTTGAATCTGTAAGTTCAATGTCACGGAACACGTTAAAATGTTTAGAGGACAACTCATACACTTCTTTGAACAACACTCTGATTTCTGGAGTGAAATAATCGGCATCATGAAACAAAACATCTGTAATAGGGTGATCACCTGGTCTGCCTGACATAAAAAAAACGGTTAAATGATTAATCTCTTTCCTAACATTCAAAATAGTTATTTTTTTCGAGAACCAACATCACTTCAGCTTTTCAACTTGTAATTCCTTTCCCACCCCTTCCTTCGTAATTTTAACAGACAAGAAAACCTCATTCAATTTCTGTTTTTTTAATGTTACTGCAGTTTGTATCGAGTAGACAATTTTTTCCATTATTAAAGTTCAGCAGCAACATAATGAGTTTTTTAATCTTCGTGGAAAGCTAAAAGCAAGCAGAATGAAATGAGTAGAAAATCGAATGCAATAAGTCTTAAAACAAAAAACCCCTTAGAAGTAAATTCTAAGGGGTTTTTGCATTTATTTTCG
>CAXBNB010000901.1:0-1824 GCA_963976505.1 uncultured Reichenbachiellaceae bacterium | reverse complement strand
AATCGTTGTGGAAAAATAAATTCAAAAAATTCCCTGAATATATCAACTTACTCCTTGCTCTTTTTATAGCCAGTTTCTTTCTCGCAGAAGAATGGATGCCTTTGGGTGTACACAATTCCCTTGCGCTCAATTATTTATTTGTATTAGCCCTTATTGGCTCCATCCTTATGTTATTGCTAGGAGTCGTTCATTTCTATGAACCTATTTTGAATTGGTGTTTAAAGAATAAAGCCAAATTCCTATTGTTACCCGTTTTCACAATTCTTTTTGGAGTCATAATATGGTTGGGATTTGATAGAGTATTTGGATTTATGGGTAACACTTTAAAGGGCACCAAGCCTTGGAGTTCTATGGCTCACTCCTTTCCCGGTATCGGCTCTGAGTTTATGCCCACTCTCAATGAAGGCAGTTACCTGTTGATGCCTACCTCTATGCCCCATGCAGGTGTAGAACAAAATCGGAAGGTTCTAGGGCAACTTGATATGATGGTTAGCCAAATACCAGAGGTAGATTTGGTAGTAGGTAAAATGGGCCGGGTAGAGTCCGCTCTTGACCCTGCTCCTATCTCAATGTATGAAAACATCATCAACTACAAACCTGAGTACCATATAAATCAAGAGGGCCATAGAGTAAGATTCAAATCCGACAAAGAAGGTCGGTTTGTATTAACCTCTGGAGAAACTGTATCCAATGCTGAGGCCTTAGAAAGAGGTGTTAAAGCCAATGACCTAGTGAGAGACAATGACGGCAAATACTTCCGGAATTGGCGTGAACATATTTTGTCTCCCGATGATATTTGGGACGAAATTGTTAAAGCTACTAAAATTCCAGGAGTAACCTCTGCACCAAAATTACAGCCAATAGAAACACGTTTGGTCATGCTACAAACAGGTATGCGTGCACCAATGGGCATTAAAGTCTATGGACCAGATCTCCAAACCATACAAGATTTTGGTTTTCAATTGGAAAACATATTGAAAGAAGTACCCTCAGTAAAATCCGAGGCTGTTTTTGCAGATCGAATTGTAGGGAAGCCATACCTTCACCTCAACATCGATCGTGATGAGATTTCAAGGTATGGACTCAGTGTAGAAGATGTACAACAAACGATAGAAACTGCCATTGGAGGCATGAAAATCACCTCAACTGTAGAAGGCCGTGAAAGATTTCCAGTGAGGGCCAGATACCCTAGAGAGTTGAGGGATGACCCTGAAGTATTGAAAAAAATTCTAATCCCCACTCCCACCGGAGCTCAAATACCCATGAGTCAATTGGTGAATTTTGAATATGTAAGAGGGCCGCAAATGATCAAAAGTGAAGAAACATTCCTTGTGGGATATGTGCTCTTTGACAAAAAAAGCACGTATGCAGAAGTTGATGTGGTCAATGCAGCGCAAGCCGCCATAAAAAGCAAAATAGATTCGGGTGACTTGGTCGTGCCTGCTGGCATCAGCTACAAGTTTTCAGGAAACTACGAGAATCAGGTACGCGCCATCAAAAGATTGTCTCTTGTGATACCCATTAGTTTGATCGTAATATTCCTACTACTCTATTTTCAATTTAAAACTGTCATTGCTTCATCTATTCACTTTTCAGGTGTATTTGTTGCCTTTGCAGGAGGATTTATTATGCTTTGGCTTTACGGTCAGGGATGGTTTATGGATTTTTCCATTGCCGGTACTAACATGAGAGACCTTTTCCAAATGGGAAATATAAATCTCAGTGTAGCAGTTTGGGTCGGTTTTATTGCCCTCTTTGGTATAGCCACAGATGATGGGGTAATTATGGGTACTTACATCCATCAGGTATTTGAAGAGCGGCAAC
>CAXBNB010000900.1:0-1831 GCA_963976505.1 uncultured Reichenbachiellaceae bacterium | reverse complement strand
ATATTATCAGGAAAAACCGCACTTCTGTTGCTGTGCTATCTGGAAATGAATCTAAGGAAGATGTCCTCAATCTGGGGAAAGACATCTTTACTTATTATGGATTGGGATGCAGGAATGTGTCGAAAGTATATGTGCCAAAAGGATATAGCTTCCAGTTTTTCCTAGACTCATTACAGCAGTTTGAGGCAGTTGGAGATCACCACAAATACCGGAACAATTATGATTACAACAAGTCAATCTATTTGGTGAACAGAGAGCCTCATTTGGACAATGGTTTTTTACTGGTGAAAGAAAGTAAGGAGCTGGTGTCACCTATTTCCGTTCTGTTTTATGAGCAATACGAGGGTCTGGAAGAATTGAAGTCTGTTTTAACAGAGAATGAAAGCAAGATTCAGTGTATAATAGGAGAGGGGTACATTCCTTATGGCAAGGCACAAGAACCTGAAGTCTGTGATTACGCCGATGGGGTGGATACATTGGCGTTTCTCAGTCAATTGTGATGTCTGGACATGTACATTTATGAATAAAAGATACAAGACCGTACCAGATATAGGCTTTTTGAAATTGCAGTTTACCCCAATAGACCCCAGAACGAGTCTGGGGATTGTAAAGATTTTTTTATTAAATTAGTAAGATGAAAAATGAAGAAAGAATTATAGAAATTCTTGCAGAGTCTTTAAGGAAACAAGATCGGCAAGAGGAGCTGCTCACCAAATTGGTTGAGTCACATTTAAAGCAAGGGGAAACTTTGGAGAAGCATGGGACACTAATAGAAAAGCAAGGAGTCATTCTTGAAAAGCAAAGCGGCATCCTTGGTAAACTATTAGAAGGGCAAGAGCGGTTGACTACAGAATTTCATAGGATGAATGACCATTTGCTTGCCAAGCAAGATAAAATGGAAGACCGTATCGTGCGCCTTGAAAACAAAGTCTTTAAAGCATAGGCGCTTCACCCCATCGATCAACAATCCTCTAGCTCACATTCTTCTTCTTCACAATCCATCTCTATGGTGACATGGTCAATGGCATTTTGACTTACCACCTCTCTTACTTTAGCTTTTATTGACATCAGTTCTTGTACGTCAACCCCTCTTTCTAATACAATATGGATGCTCATGACATGATAGTCGCCATCCATACTCCATATATGGATGTCGTGGATGCCTTTTACTTTTGGGAGCTTTAGGATCTTTTGTTTCAATGTTTTTTGATCCGGTTTGGAAGGGTAGGCCTGAAGGACAATTTTAAAACTTGCCTTCAGGTTTTTGAATACATTGTAAAGAATAAAACCTGAAATTAGCAAGGATAAAAGAGGGTCTAGAATGGGAACACTATAAAACATCATTACCACACTGGCAACCAATACAGCTGCCCAACCCAATACATCTTCCAGCAGGTGGAGAGACACTACTTTTTCATTGAGCGAGGTGCCTTTTTTCAACTTGAAAACTGCAGCCCCATTTACGATTATTCCCAATATCGACAATATCAACATGCCTTTTGTAACCATAGGAGAATGTCTTGTCTCTTCCTTTTTTAGATAATTTTTGAAAATACCATGATAACCCCAAGCTGAGGCTATCTCCCAAGTCATGAACAGCATCGGATAAAATGGCCATACTATTTACATACAGTCCACCGATAAGTTCTATGACTGTAAAGGTCAGGTTAAGGAAAAATGCAACCTTGATATTTCCTACATCATGTTCGTGTGAATGCTGGTGTCCCATATTTTATGTCTTAGCTACTCATTATATAACCCTTTTCATTTGTATAAGTTGCCTATAATTGACCATTGACCATTGACCATTGACCATTGACCATTGACCATT
>CAXBNB010000899.1:0-1831 GCA_963976505.1 uncultured Reichenbachiellaceae bacterium | reverse complement strand
GACTTACCATGTCTTTGGAAAATGTCTCCGCTTTTCAAGTGGAATTTGAAGCCGTCGTTTCCTCTACAATAACCGATGACGAACTCATACCTAAAATAAAAGTAGATGCCGAAATAAATCTTGAAGAAATAAATTTTAGTTTACATAATATCATAAAACAAATGGGTCCCTTTGGCCCTCATAATATGCAACCCGTATTTGCAACTCATAATGTCAGGCTCAAGAACAAGGCAAGGGTGCTTAAAGACTTACATCTAAAACTGTTTGTAGAGCAGGAAGGATCAAAAATTTCTTTTGATGCCATAGGGTTTAACCTCTCAGAGTACAGCGATAAACTTGATTCTCCTTTTAGTATAGTCTATACCATTGAAGAGAATAATTACATGGGAAACAAAACCCTTCAACTCGTGTTGAAAGATATCAAAACAATAAAGCCATAAACCCGTCTCATTATTAAACTTCTACCTAATAGTAGTAGCAATTCAGACTCTTATTGCTAGGTTTTATAAACTCATTGTAAAATTTGAATTTAAAAGACTAAAATTGCCAAGAGCAAGTAAAAACTCAAAATAGATCGAGCACATGGAACTTCGAGCAGAAAGCCTTATAAAAAAATACAAAAAACGTACAGTGGTAAACAATATCTCTGTGAAAGTTGAACAAGGCGAAATTGTTGGGCTATTGGGTCCTAATGGAGCTGGAAAAACAACTTCCTTTTATATGATAGTTGGGTTGATAAAGCCAAACGAGGGAAATATATATTTAGACAATGAGGACATTACAAATCTGCCGATGTATAAGCGGTCCAAATTGGGAATCGGGTATTTGGCTCAAGAGGCCTCAGTCTTCAGAAATTTATCCGTAGAAGAAAACATTCTTGCTGTTTTGGAAATGACTAAAATTTCGAAAAAAGAACAAAAGGAAAGAACAGAAGAGTTGATGGAAGAATTTAGTCTAACTCATGTGAGAAAAAATATGGGCGTGGTACTTTCGGGAGGTGAAAGAAGGCGTACAGAAATCGCTCGGGCTTTAGCAATTAGTCCAAAATTTGTATTGCTCGACGAGCCTTTTGCCGGGGTAGATCCTATTGCAGTGGAAGAAATTCAGACAATAGTTGCCAAACTAAAAGAAAAAAATATTGGTATCTTGATCACCGACCACAACGTACAAGAAACCCTTTCTATAACTGATCGGGCTTATTTGATGTTTGAAGGGAAACTGCTCAAATCAGGGTCAGCAGAAGAGCTAGCAGCAGATGAGCAAGTACGTAGAGTATACCTTGGTAGAAATTTTGAATTGAAAAGAAAAGTTTAGAAAGTGGAAATATTCAATTCAATATTGACCTGGGTGATGAAGAAGCGAATTCATCAAATCGAGCTCTTCATGAAATATCCTCATGAAGTCCAGGAAGAAATTTTTAAAAAACTTCTGCGCACAGCTAAAAACACAGAATTTGGCAAAAAACATGGTTTTGAGTCCATTGATAGTTTAGACAAATTTCAAGAACGTGTTCCAGTACATCAATATGAGACTTTATTTCCCTATATAGAAAGGAGAATGAAAGGGGAGCAAAATTTACTTTGGCCTACTGATGTCAAATGGTTTGCTAAATCCTCTGGAACTACCAATGCTAGGAGTAAATTTATACCTGTATCCCAAGAGGCCCTTGACGATTGCCATTTCAAAGGAGGGAAAGATTTGATATCCATATATGTCAACAACTTTCCTGAATCAAAAATGTTTTCAGGGAAAGGCCTTGCTATTTGTGGTAGCCATAAAATCAATGAATATGATCCAAGCTCCAATTCATATTATGGAGATGTGTCAGCAG
>CAXBNB010000898.1:0-1844 GCA_963976505.1 uncultured Reichenbachiellaceae bacterium | reverse complement strand
AATGCCGCTTCTATAGCAGGCTGGGAATGCCAGTGATCAGGAGTTGAAATTAGTACTCCATCAATATCGGGATTCATTAACAGTTCACGGTAATCATCATAGATTTTGGTATCCATGTACCCCTTGCCATTTTTCTTTTCGTAGTAGCCATCTACCAATTTCTTGGCATCAGCTGCCCTGTTGCTGTCTAGGTCACAAACGGCAACCATCCTGGTCTGATCGTATTTCAACGTCTCAGCCATGTCGTGATCTCTGGCAATACGGCCACAGCCTATTTGTCCAAGATTGATTTTGTTGCTTGGTGCATTTTTACCAAAAACAGAAGATGGAACTATTGTAGGTGCGAATATCAAACCTGCTGAGCCCAAAGCTGCCTTTTTCAGGTATTCACGCCTCCCCATTCCTTTTTTTGTTTCTTTATTATTCTTCATAGTTCTAGTTTGTAAAAGTGAATTTAATCAATGATAAGTTTAGTAGTGGCATTGGTGTAGTCCAATTTGCCTTTTTTATTTATTGCCCATTTAATACCTCCCAATATGTGTTGTTGGAATACCGGGTCTTCGTAATGCTCAATTTGATGTCCTAGTGAGGTGTACCATTGTCTTCCTCCGTCAAACTCATGGTCCCAACACAATGGAAATGTTTTGCCAAATATGTCAAATGGATATTCTTCCTTTTTATTGTCTTCTACTGAGGTCATATCTGCCACCAACAGCACATGAATGTCGGGGTTTAGATTGGAATGGTAGTAGCACTCCTCTTTTTCTCGTAGAAAAGTCTCAGGCAAAAAATTGGTAGAAGGATGTTTTTTGTCCAAGACCTTGACTGTAAAATCCTGATTTGGGGCATGTCTTCTGAATTTGCCTCCAATCATTTTCCAAAACCAAGGCCACTCCCTTTCCGATCCTGTGGCTGAATGTATGCCAACAAAAGAACCTCCGGCCTGAATGTACCTCTGAAAAGCCAACTTTTGCTCATCCGTATCGAAGATTCCGTTGTTGGTGTTCGAAAAAATCAAAGCGTCGTATTGTTTTAGGTTTTCCTCTGTGAAAAGTGATGGGTCCTCAGAAACATCGATTTCTATTTTGTTTTCCAAGCAGATTTTGGTGATTGCTTTGATACTGCTTGGAATGTTTTTATGTACAAAGCCTTCTCCGTTTTTGGTGTAGAGTAGCACCTTTTTCTTTTTCGCTGAAACTGAAAATGAGGAAGATACTAAAAAAGCCAGTAGTAAAACCCCGGTAATGATGTTAAGCCTTTTGTTCATGATTGTATTTAGTTTAATATTAATTCTACTTTAGGTGGATGGGCAAAGTCATTCCAAGCTTGTTCAGCCCGTTCTTTGGATATTTTACCATCATATACCAACATGCGGTATTTCAGGACATAGTTATTGCCCGGCATCAGTTTCCAGTCTCTGTCTTGTGTTGGATTAAAGTTTAAAAACACATTCTCCATGCCTTTGTTGGCTCCTGTTGGCCAGATCCTGAGCTGCTCTGGGTAATTGAAATTGGACGGATGGGTCATGAAAAGAATGCCAGACGTACCGAAATCAGACACGCCATTCACATCACACCAACGTGCCCTTGTTGCATTCCCATCTTCTTTGGTTTTGCCCTCTGATGTAAGCAAGCTAGCTGTCTTGTCATTCCACTTTTCTGTTGCCCTAAAACCGAACCCTTCGTACCTGTATTTCTCAATCGTCAGAGGGCTTTCACTGTCACAATTCATAGAAGACATAAAATCAACGAGCCAAATTTTGGCTTCAGGGTCAACATTCCATACCCTTACTTCCCACTCTTCATTCAAAGCCACTTTCGAACCACTGGGATCAGGTGCAGTAA
>CAXBNB010000897.1:0-1849 GCA_963976505.1 uncultured Reichenbachiellaceae bacterium | reverse complement strand
CACCGAAATGTTGAATGCTAGAGAATATGTGGACATAATCATTCCTCGTGGAAGTCAAAACCTCATCAACTATGTACGTGACAATGCCAAAGTACCAACGATTGAAACCGGTGCAGGCATAGTACACATTTACTTTGATGAAAGTGGTGACTTGGCTAAAGGAAGTGAAATAATTTGTAACTCAAAAACCCGAAGGGTGAGTGTTTGCAATGCGTTAGATTGCTTGTTGGTGCATGAAGATAGATTGGTGGATCTCAAAGAAATCACAGCTCCATTAGCCAAAAAAGAAACCGTAATCTACGCGGATGCCAAGTCATTTGACAAAATCAAAAAAAGCTATCCACCAGCCTTATTATTTCATGCTGAAGAAGAGCATTTTGGCACAGAATTTCTTTCCAATAAAATGGCAATCAAAACGGTCAGCAACCTTACGGAAGCTTTGGACCATATCTCCGTTCACAGCTCAAAGCACAGTGAGGCAATAGTCGCTGAAGACACCAGCACAATTGAAAAATACTTGAATAGTGTAGATGCCGCAGCAGTCTATGCCAATACTTCCACCGCTTTTACTGACGGTGCACAGTTTGGTCTAGGAGCAGAAATAGGCATAAGCACACAAAAACTACATGCCCGAGGGCCAATGGCTCTCGAAGAAATCACCACCTACAAATGGATTGTAAAAGGTGATGGGCAGGTACGTAACTAACTGTAAAATTTCGATCTAAAAAAAGCGAATATTTTACCTACCTTTAAATAATTATGATAAAAGATACAAAATTGGCAGTGCTTATCGATGGTGATAATATACCAGCCAAATACATTAAAGAAATGATGGAGGAGATTACTAAATATGGCACTCCCACCATTAAAAGAATTTATGGGGACTGGACCAGGCCTCACTTAGCGAAATGGAAAAATATTTTGCTTGAAAACGCCATTAACCCTATCCAGCAATACGGCTATACAACGGGTAAAAATGCCACTGATTCGGCCATGATTATAGATGCTATGGATATACTCTATTCGAGTAAAGTCGATGGCTTTTGCCTAGTGTCATCTGACAGTGATTTCACCAAACTGGCTACTCGCCTAAGAGAAGCCGGAATGCAGGTATATGGTATCGGAGAAAAGAAAACTCCCAATCCATTCATAGTTGCTTGTGACAAGTTTATTTACCTGGAGATCATTAAGAAAAGTGATGACAATCAGGATGACAAAGGAAAACGTAAAGAATCCAATGTTGATAAAATCACACCCAATGTTCTTAGACTTCTTAGAAATTCCGTCGCAGATGCTGCCGATGAAGATGGATGGGCATTTATGGGAGATGTAGGATCTCTAATCCTTAAAAAACAACCAAATTTTGATTCTAGAAGCTTCGGTTTTGAAAAGCTAACGCCTTTGTTTGCTTCAATAGAGCAATTTGAAATCGAACGCCGAGATCAAAGTAGTGGGCGCGTCAAGCTGATATATGTCCGAAACAAAGCAATACCTGCTTATACTTTTATTTTTCTTGTTTTTTCAACTCGAATAAATCCGTACGCCTGTCTTTCAGGTTTCTAACACTACCGAATTGATTCAATTCTCTGAGTAGGTCAATATCCACATCCGCAATCAATATCATTTCTGTATTTGGAGTAGCTTCAGCTTTTATTCCATTTACAGGAAAGGCAAAATCACATGGTGTAAAAACCATAGACTGAGCAAACTGGATGTCCATGTTGTGCACCTTTGGTAGGTTACCAACACTCCCAGCTATAGCTACATAACACTCATTTTCAATAGCCCTAGCTTGCGCACAGTTACGCACTCTAGAATATCCATTTTGAGTATCTGTCAAGAAAGGAAC
>CAXBNB010000896.1:0-1862 GCA_963976505.1 uncultured Reichenbachiellaceae bacterium | reverse complement strand
TGTTGGCAGCAGAAGGAGTGCCTTCTTTTATGGGGTATCCTGAGCCATTGTACAAACAACCTCTATTCCAGAAGAAAAATTTCATGTGCTATGCCATACCAGAAGAGGTAAACTATACCGATGTGAGCTGCCTTGAAACAGAAAAAGCATGCTATGAAGATGCGGTATGGGTACTGCAACATGCCATGTTGGGGAGCAAAGACGACATGGACTTGATCGCTGAAGCAATCAGGAAAATACAGAAAGTAGCTTGTGACTAAAAAAATGTAAGAACCAAACACAAACAAATGAAAGCTTTTAAAATTCTTGTTTTATTGCTAGGTGTATCCCTGAGTATTACAGCACAAAAGTCTGAACTGAATGATTTGAATTTCATGGTATCGCCTAAAATTCCATCTCATCAGAAAGAGACTTTGGAAAGGATGATCAGTGAGGAGATCAAAAAAAGAACAGGATTTGAAAGCCATGCACTTAAAAACTGGAAGACAAAAGATCCTGTTCTAGCTGTGGTACTATTGACTGACGAGAAATTGTATGGAAAAAAGATTCCTACTTTTTCTAGTTCAGATCAAGTAAAAATAAAACCAGAAGGCTTTCGCTTGTTTGTGGAAAAAGATTCAAAAACGATATGGGTAGTTGGAGCAGATGTTAGGGGAGCATTATTTGGAATCGGTGAGTTGTTAAGAACAGCTGATATGACGCAAGGCAAGATTATGCTGACTAACGAATTAGACATTATTTCTGCACCTGAATATTCTTTGAGGGGGCACCAATTGGGCTATAGAAATACAGCCAATTCTTGGGACAAATGGACCCCCGAGCAATTTGATCAGTACATAAGAGAATTGGCTTTGTTTGGCACCAACAGCATAGAGGACATACCATTTCAAAAAGTGGAGCAAAGTGTGAAGATGATCATGCCTCACAAAGAGATGCACCCTAAAATCAGTCAGATTTGTGACAACTATGATTTGGAGTATTGGGTATGGACACCTGCTACAGGTGATTTGTCTAATGACAGCATCAGGCAAAGTGAACTCAAATTACACGAGGAGTTTTATAAATCTGTACCTAGGTTGGATGGTATATTTTTTCCGGGAGGAGACCCAGGACACAACCATCCCAAGGACGTAATGCCACATTTGAAATCTATTGCGCAGCTTTTGAAAAAGTATCACCCAGATGCTGGGGTTTGGATTTCTCTTCAAGGATTTGATCGTGAAAAAGTGATGTATTTTTTTGATTACCTCAAAGAACATGATCCCGACTGGTTGACAGGAGTGGGTTATGGGCCTAGTAGTCCGCCTATTGATCTAGAAAGAAAGATGCTTCCTAAAAAATACAAACACCGATTGTATGGAGACTTAACCCATACTGTCAGATGCCAATACCCAACGGAAAACTGGGATCAGGCATTGGCTATGACCTTGGGAAGGGAAGCTCCAAACCCACAGCCGTATTATTATGCCAAAGTATTTAGACAAGAAGCACCTTTTATTGATGGTTTTTTGAGCTATTCAGATGGAGCACATGATGATGTAAACAAAGTGATATGGAGTCAGGTGGCATGGGATACCAATAAAAATGTGAGAGACATAGTGATGGAGTATTGCCGTTTTTTCTTTGGTGTAGAAACGGCGGCTGATGGCATTTTAGCGTTAGAAAAAAACTGGGACGGTTCTCTTATAGAAAATGGAAGCGTAGAGGCGACATTGACTTATTGGAAGCAACTCGAGTCAGATCACCCCGAACTTCAGGACAATTGGCGGTGGCAATTGTTAGTGATAAGAGCGTATTATGATGCTTATATTCGTCATAAGTTGATTTATGAAAAGTCCTTGGAAAAAGTAGCATATCAAAAG
>CAXBNB010000895.1:0-1870 GCA_963976505.1 uncultured Reichenbachiellaceae bacterium | reverse complement strand
CCAGCAACTACCGGAAAGTTGCCACAAACAATATCTTGAATGTAATTTTGATTGATCCGGACTCCATATTTGAAAAGCATATCTGTTAGGTTCAGCTCATACGGAATGGCTATGGTACCATCACCATTCACTGCACTGTCCATATTGACTTGAAGTGCATCAAGGAAAAACAAGGCTTTTCCTCCTTTCATGATATACTGATCCAGCTTGTATTTTTCCTCCTCAGAAAAAGCAGTGGTTGGTTTGGCAATCACCAATGCGTCATAGCCATCCAGTATTTTCGTTTTATTAGGCAAATCCACTTTGAATACATCGTATTTCTCCAACAATGCATTATTTAACCCTGCCATATCCAGCGAATCTGGCTCGCCATGTCCAAGTACCATACCGATCCTTTTCCTCTGGTCTGAAGCCAAGGTCCTGATAGCACTAGAAATTTCGTATTCCAATCCTTCTATCGATTGGTTAAGTTGCTCTTCGGCACTTGCGGCCTGATTTCCTTTGAGGAGCATCACAGCTTTTTCTTTTCCATAATAAGAAATAGATGCCCCAGGGAATATCAACCTTTCGGTTTTGTTGCCATCCTTTTTAAAGGTCAGGTTAGTAGGTTGAATACCCTTGTTCACAATGGATTGATAAAATTCATTCCTTGCCTGCTGGCTTTTGGCTACAGAAGGATCGATGAATTTGTATTCTATGTTAGTCCCTGCATAAAATTTAAAATCCTCCAATGTTTCGGAAATTGCCTTTTTCAATCGTTTGAAGCCACTTGGCAATTCTCCATCAAAATAAATCTCGATATAGGCAACATCATCCAAAGATTGAAGCAGTTGCTTACTGGCATCAGAAATTGAATACCTCTTTTCTTCCGTAAGATCAAAACGTACTGGGTATTTGGATATCAACTGATTGGCAATGACCACCAAGACCAATCCAATCAAAAACATCAAGATATGCCCCTTCTTTCTTTCGCTCACCATTTTCTTGAATTTATGATTAAGTTGGTTATCAAAAGCATGACTGCAATCACACTAAGGAAGTACACAATGTCTCTTAGATCGATCAATCCCTTGCTCAACGAGCCATAATGGTATAATACACTAAACTGCTCTATGATGTAGGAAAACTCTCCCCAGACATTGATCCCAGCGATAGACGATAACCCAGAATACATTATAAAACTGAGAAAAACAGCCAGAATAAACGACACCACCTGATTTTCTGTCACCGAGGATGAAAAGATCCCAATCGATACAAAGACTCCTCCCAATAAGGTCAATCCAATATACGACCCTATGATACCCGGAGTATCCAAGTTACCAACAGGGTTACCCAAATTGTACACTGAAACGTAATAGAGAACAGTAGGAAGCAATGAGAAGACAACTAAAAAGAAGCCTGCCATGTATTTACCAGCTATAATATCGAAAGAGGTCAACGGTCGTGTAAACAACAACTCTGCTGTACCTGTTCGTTTTTCCTCAGCAAACATACGCATGGTTATGGCTGGGATCAAAAACATAAACACATAAGGTCCCATTGTAAACAAAGTACCCATATCTGCATAACCATATTCCAAAATACTGCTTTCAGGAAAAACCCACATCAACAACCCAATTGAAGTAAGGAACACACCGATTACTATATAAGCAATCAGGCTGTTTAGGAAATTATTGACTTCTTTTAAAAATATTGTGAACATACTTAATTCTGACCTGTAAGTGTATGAAAAACCTCTTCCAGCGATCCCGCTTCTTCCTGCAAGCCTACCAATGGCAAGTCATTTTCGGATGCTATTTTAAATATTTGTGAGCGAATGTCCTTGTCTGATGTGGTTTCAATTTTGTACTGACAACTACCATCCAACTCG
>CAXBNB010000894.1:0-1871 GCA_963976505.1 uncultured Reichenbachiellaceae bacterium | reverse complement strand
CCGAAGTCCAAAAACAGCATCCTCCACAACAGTCTTCCCATGACGGATGGATTCAAAGAAATTGACAAAATGCTCATACCTGTCTCCCTTATAGTTAGAAGGTACCTTAAATTCAAATTCAGAAGGCCCTACCATTTCAGCTTTTTGAGGGTATTTTTTACTGTGAGCAGCTTTGAGTGCCTCTTGCATGGCCTCCGGGAAGCTGTTTAAGGACATTCCAGGATCTTTAGGGAAAGGTGTTTTGCGTAATTTTAAGCCATTAAAATCACAAAATGTAGCATTGAAAGCATGTGCACATATAAATCACCCGCTACCCCTGTGCCATAATCCTGGTAGTTTCTCCACCTGAAAAAACGAAGTGGATCCCAATCTCTTTTTGGGGCATTGGCTAGATAAGTATCCCAATCGACTGTTTCCTCGGAGGCATCCAATGGCACTGTATATTGCCAAGCTCCTCTTGCACTGTGTCGGTCAATTTGTGCTTCAGCAAAGTTGATTTCTCCAATTTCTCCTGCAGCTATTAGTTCCTTTGCCTTTGCATGAATGATGGAACTCACATATTGACTACCTACTTGAAATACCATTCCGGTTTTTTTCTGCATGTCGATGATGCTGTGACCATCAGCAGAACGTTGTACCATTGGTTTTTCGCAATAGACATGTTTGCCTTTTTCCATGGCATCCAAACACACTTTTTGGTGCCAATGATCAGTGGTCGCATTGATGACAGCATCCACATCACTTCTTTCTAAAATCTCTCTATAGTCTTTGGTGGTAAATAAATCAGCCCCCCAAAGTTCTTTAGCGCGAACAAGTCTTCCATCGTACAAGTCACAAGCTGCCACAATTTCAACTCCATCCACCATCAAAGCTGTATTGGCATCACCTATACCCATGCCTCCAGTACCTATGACAGCTACTCGGATTTTGTCATTGGCAGACACCGCTTTTCTCTTTACTAAGTCAAGGTAGGTTGATGATTCAAATCCCTTAGAGGCATTCGCAATGGCTATCGGTGCCCCCACTGCCAAGGCAGTGGATGTAGATAACTTTTTCAAAAAAGATCTTCTGTGGTTTTTGGGTTCAATTGGCATAACTATTTGCTTTTATTAGTTTAAATGCAATATAACAATACAATTTACAGTAATGCAGAATACAATTAAGCCAAGCTAAGGCTTGCTTCAACAAAGGGAATTCTACTTATACTTATTTCTGATATTCTAAAATCTGCTTGTCTTTACGTAGAACTTCTACCAATAAATTATAATCAAGGTCCTGAACTGCAACCTGATGATCGATGGCTAAGGCAGCAGCAGTGGCTGCAGATTGGCCCAAAACCATAAATACAGGTTCCATTCTAGCTGATCCAAAAGCAACATGCGTGGCACTAATACAAACCGGCACCAACAGGTTTTCTTTTTCTCCTTTTTTAGGTACAATTGACCTGTAAGAAATTGGGTAGGCCGTCAAACCTCTGGCTTCAAAGTTACCCTCGTTTTGTACATAGCCATTATGGTCTACATAACGTTGTACCATGTGAGAATCCATCCCATAAGAGCCCATACCTACTCCATCTTTTACCTGCGGAACCAATCCTTCACAATCAGCCTGAGTAACGACATAATCACTTACCATTCTCCTTGCTTCTCTTACATACAGCTGAGGTGTCCAACCATTTCTATCTTTAAACTCATCTTTTGTCATCCCCCATTTTGACACAACATCTCTCACTTTTTTGGGAATTCTTGGATGGTAAGCCAATGACCACATTAGCCCTTGTTGGTACTCCAATTGCCTTTGACTATACGCTTCCCTATCCGCATAACTTGCCTCAGGATAATCGAAATTTTGACCTATAAAGTCTGTTGAAA
>CAXBNB010000893.1:0-1871 GCA_963976505.1 uncultured Reichenbachiellaceae bacterium | reverse complement strand
AGTTGATGACCAATTTTTATAGTGAATGGCTAAAAACCGGTGACAAAAACAAATCTTTCATCAATGCCCAAAAGAAGCTCAAAGAGAAATGGAAAAGTCCTTACTATTGGGGAGCTTTTGTAATGGTCGGTTTTTAGAAAATGTGATTCGGCTAGTGTCTGATGGCCTTACTTCAGCGTAACAAGATCTTGAACTTGGTCTTCAGAAGGTAATTCAATTAGATCTAATTCATCTATTACAATTCTACTTACAGAATCAAATTCTACTTTAGCTTCAGCCAAGATAGGATTAGCAGCAGGTAAATCTACTTTCAAAGCATCCACCTGTACTCCGTTTTTCCAGAATCGGTAACATAAATGTGGCCCATTTGCAAGACCTGTACTCCCAACAAACCCAATGGTCTCACCTTGCTTTACTTTGGCACCTTTTCTTATGCCGGTGGCAATTTTAGACATGTGAAGGTATTGAGTAGAGATGTTTTCATTATGCTTTATTTTGACATAATTTCCGTTGTATTTGTGATAATGCGCTTCGAGCACTACGCCATCTCCCACCGTTCTGATTGGTGTACCAGTTGGAGCAGCATAATCCGTTCCTAAGTGTGCTTTGTATCTTTTTTGCACTGGGTGAAAACGTCTTCCCGAATACCTAGAGCTAATTCTAGTAAACTTTAAAGGTTCCTTCAGCAAGCTTCTTCTAAGACTTTTTCCATTTGGTTCAAAATAGTCTAGGCCATTTCCTTGATCATAGGCAATACCATAGTAAGATTCTCCTTTGTGTTGAAAATAAGCTCCTTCTATTCTATTTATTCCTACAGGCTCACCATCAACCAACTTTTCTTCGTAGATGATTTTATAATTGTCTCCTTTTTGAATTCCATAAAAATCAACTTGCCATGCAAAAACATCTACTGCCAAATCTACTAACTCTGGAGTAGCTCCAGAGTCCACCATTGTTTCGTAAAAAGAGGAAGTAATTCTGCCACTCAGGGTTCTCTTTACCAACTGAATTGGCTTCTCAGATTTATAAATATTGATAGAATCTGAAAAATCATATACTAGGTACTCTATTGCATTTGGACGGTAAATGAAATGTGTTCCTGTTTTGGCACTATCCTTTTTGTACAAAATACTATAGTCTTTTCCGGACACCAGTTTTCTTACATCAAATACTTTTTTTGACTTAATGGCAAGCCTATGAATCAGGTCATAAGAAACATTAAAGGGCGTTAAAATATCTGCTAAGTTTTGGTTTCTCTTGATCTTCCCTTCGAAAACTTCCAAAGAATCGACTGCAATTTCATAATACTTTTGAGGTGGCAATACAATTACCGAATCTTTCACAGGTACTTGTACTACTTCCACTGAAGCCTGCTTGGGTTTGTCTTGACAGCTATAGATCAGAAATGAAAAAACCAATAGTAAACATGAAATAATATTATTTCTCATATTCCTATTGGTTGATATTTTAAACCAATTTTTGGTCATATTTTAATAATTAAATGCCAAATGCAGCTTTTACTTGATCTACATAATCCAACTTCTCCCAAGTGAACGTTTCCACTTCTCTTGTCACCGTTTCACCGTTTCCTTCAAAAGTAAATGTTTTTATCTCTGGCACTCTTCCCATGTGACCGTAAGCCGCAGTTTCAGAATAAATTGGCTCGGTAAGTTTGAGTCTCTTGATCAAGGCAGCTGGACGCATATTGAAGATTTCTTCAATTTTAGCCGCAATCTGACCATCATTCAAATCAACATTTGAAGTACCATAAGTATTTACATAGATGCCCATAGGCTCTGCAACTCCAATCGCATAAGATACCTGAACAAGAATTTCATTTGCAACTCCAGCAGCTACCATGTTTTTGGCAA
>CAXBNB010000892.1:0-1876 GCA_963976505.1 uncultured Reichenbachiellaceae bacterium | reverse complement strand
TTCTAAAGGCCACACCATTCGGAGTTTTCATGTCAGAAACTAACGTAAGAACTTCCTCTGCTTTGTTGTCCCCATCAGCGTCAACCAATGCATAGACTTTTTTGGCATTCCGGGTTCCGACAAACACCGTCCCGATGGCTCCCAGTACCATGGATCTGGCATTAGTGACATTTTCCGCATAAATAGAAATTTTGAAACCTGATGGTAATTTTATTTTACTGAGTTGATCTGCTGCAGACACCATACCCTCGTCGTTGGAAGAGTTTTCGGAATCGGTAGAACTGGAGCAAGCTATATTGACACAAAAAAGCATCATGAGCAACATAGATTCGACGTGTTTAGAATTCATAAGTGATAGTTTTCAATATAAAAAAAATAGAAACCAGTTTCAATTTACATGGAATCCCTGCCTGCCGTCAGGCTAGCATGAGATAATTACAAGTTCCACAGGGCTAACGCATTTAAAAACAAAATTACTTACCGCATCAATTGCGGTATCATTTAATGTCACAGTCAACCCTAACAGACCCCAGAACTGGTCTGGGGATAGTCTGAATTTTTAAATGCGTATGCCCTGACAAGTTATTTCTTTTTACCAAATCCATGAAGGTTTTGTTTCACAAACGATTTAGGAAAATTTTCCATTTCTGGAAATCCCAGCTTAATATCCCTTCCTGAATGTGGTATATAGTTGGTGCCAAACAAATAATCCCAGATACTCAACGACAATCCAAAGTTGACACCATACCTTCTTTCTTTAGGAATGTCATGTGCGTGATGCCATATATGCATGGCTGCATTATTGAAAATATACTTTAGCGGTCCGATGTTAAAATGGAAATTGGCATGGTTCCAGTGCCCGATCGCTATAGCAATGATATGAACCAGAAAAAAATCGCTTAGGCTGAATCCGATCATTGCCAGTGGCAGGTATTCAATGGATTTGTACACTACGTTTTCCACCCAATGGTACCTCAGGTGTGCGGCAAACCCCATCTGCTCCACACTGTGGTGCACTTTATGAAATTCCCAGAGTCGGTCAGATCGATGCAGCAGCCGGTGTATCCACCATTCTATAAAGTCTTTGACAACAAATAAAGTAAGTAATTGTGCCCAGCCAGGCCACTGCTCCACATGTATTGCCACTAAGTTTTTGATTCCAAACAATCCAATGAAATCCTTGAAAAGGGTAACAACCACTTCTGAAACTCCGGCATATATGATAACGGAAAAAAGGAAGAAATTAAAGAACATATAAAATGCATCCAACCAAAAGTCTTTTCTAAACCTGGATTGATTGGTTCTCCATGGAGCTATTATTTCCAATAAAAAAAATACAGCGGATATGATTAGGAGATAATAGAAGTAATTGTTCCAAAGGCCATCACTGGACTGAAAAGTGATTTGCCCCCAAAACCAACGAGCGTACCCGACGGTTCCGTTTATAAATTGATTCAGGTAATACATTGATTTCTTTTCACTTCAAAAGTAGATTGTCTAGTCTTTTAACTCGTACCAGTCAATATTGGCTAAAGCTGCCCTTCTGCCTTTCTTTTCTGGTGCATAATTCTTAGACAGGTAATCCAGTATTAAAGTTTCGTTTTCTCCCAAATCCCAAAGCTTTTGTGTCCTTTGCATCCATCGGATCATACTTTCCCAGCCTTCTCTGGTAGCTCTGTTTTGGGTCACGAGCTTTGCAGAATGACATTTGGTGCAAGTAGCAAATACAATCTCATATCCCTTGTCCTCTATTAATCCTGAGCGGACATGTGCGCCATTTACGATCTCATTGTCATCAGTTATATCCTTATTTTCAACCTCCATTACCAGTTCGGTTACTACCTCCGCTTCGCTATTTACTTTTCCCTCATAGGTG
>CAXBNB010000891.1:0-1884 GCA_963976505.1 uncultured Reichenbachiellaceae bacterium | reverse complement strand
GTTCTATTATTCTCAGTAAAACTCAAAGAATTCAAGAGAGTGTGCTGTTACGAACATTGGGAGCAGTAAAAAATCAAATCCTTTCCATTACCACAATCGAATATTTTGTCTTGGGAAGCCTGGCAGCCATAACAGGGTTGATTATTGCCCATGGATTTAGTTGGGCGATGGCAAAGTTCATGTTCGAATCAGAATACAATGTAAATGTGATTACCACTTTGGTGATTTTTGGTGTCATCTCGTTTTCAACAGTGTTTTTGGGTTGGATCAATATTAGGCCGGTACTTAAGAGTTCGCCACTTGAAATATTACGGAAAGAAGTTTGAGGGTAAGATTCCTAAGAGTGGTCTTAGCGTCAAACACACAATGAAAAACATGAAAAAGTTAATCGTATTTTTTTTGATTGCTCTGAATACACATCATTTACATGCTCAGGATGAAGAAATTGCGACACCTTCTAGAACAGTGGCAAAAATTCAACCTCAACAGTTTGTCGATAATACTTTTTTTCTTTCATTAGAAAAATTCAACAAAGATTTCGGCAAGAGCTTTAATTTCGGATTGGGGTTGACCTCCACCAATAATGAGGTTAGTCAATCTGGGTACAAGGCTGAAATACAATACAGGTATTACCCTTTAAAGTTTGCTGAATCCAAAGGGCGTAAATCAGGCCAGTCATACCATGGTGGAATATATGCCGGGATTTATCTTCATCATTCCTACAACCAGAAAACAACTAGTTACTACGAATTCAATGATATTCCAGACTCAGATCCTGTACTTGTTGAAAATAAACATAAAGTGGTTGCATTCAATCCAGGTATAGTTATAGGCTATCAGAAAACGTTTTTTGAAAAACTTTATATTGAAGCTTATGTGGGTGGTGGAATAAGAACCGGAAGCATTTCCGATAGTCGAACAGGATATATTGAGTATAACGATGGTATTTTCGATGAAGACTATCAAGGAGTCTTTCCGAAAATAGGTTTTAATATTGGACTAGGGCTCTAGATCATTTGTTTCAAAAGATCCAATATTTTTCGGTGAATTTTTGTAGGAATTGACTTCCAGACAAAAGAAGATTGAAGCATTGTTTTCACCCTCTTTCTGATTTTATCAAGCCTATTGACTCCATAGGATCATCAAGGTGAAAGACATAAAAAAAGGAAGCCATTTTGGCTTCCTTTTATATTTTTCAAACAAGATATTGTTATCAATCAGTAACAGTTTTCACTGTTTTGATGATTCTTGCAGCAACTTTATACGGATCAGCGTTAGATGCTGGTCTTCTGTCTTCTAGGTAACCTGACCATCCTTTATTTTTAGTATAAAGAGGGATACGGATAGAAGCACCTCTATCGGATACTCCATAAGAGAAGTCGTTGATAGAAGCAGTTTCGTGCAATCCTGTAAGGCGTTGGTCGTTGTAGGCACCATAAACTTCGATATGCTCTTTAACCACACCTCTAAATGCTTCGCATACTTTCTTAACTTTTTCTTCAGATGCAGCAGTTCTCAAATATGTATTAGAGAAGTTTGCGTGCATACCAGAACCATTCCAGTCAGTAGCTCCCAAAGGTTTTGGATGGTACTCAATGTACAAACCATATTCTTCTGACAATCTTTCCATTAAGAATCTTCCGATCCAGATTTCATCACCAGCTTGTTGAGCTCCTTTAGCAAAAACTTGCCATTCCCACTGTCCAGCAGCAACTTCACCGTTAGTTCCTTCGATATTCAATCCGGCATCAATACAAAGATCTAAATGCTGATCTTTGAAATCTCTACCAAATACATTTTGTCCACCAACACCGCAATAGTATGGTCCTTGTGGAGCAGGGTATCCACCAGCTGGGAATCCAATTGGTAGTTTCGTTTCAGGAT
>CAXBNB010000890.1:0-1889 GCA_963976505.1 uncultured Reichenbachiellaceae bacterium | reverse complement strand
GCCTACAGATAGAATGCTAATATTAACGTTGACAATATGATGGACAAGAAACCCAACAGAGTCCTTATAGATGACAAATCTTGTCAGGTTTGGTGAAAAAGTGAAAGCTGTAGAAAGACAAACATCCAACAACTTTCACTTCTTCTGTTTACTCTATCAAATCTTAAATCAATCGTACGGAGGAAAAGTTCCTTGTTTTGGGTGAGCAAATGGGACTCCTGCTTTGGCGTCCCACCAAATCCGACTCTTCAACAAATCACCCCCAGTCAATCTTGCGACAGCTTCATTTATGTTAGTACCATTCAAATTGTACTCACTAATTGGATAAGCAAATCTTCTCGGCATTGCACCATCCGTATCAGGTGCAGGTGTGCTTCCAATCCAAATTCTTGGATATCCTGTCCTTCTGTGTTCTGCCCATGCCTCGAATGAATCTCCAAAAAGTGCCACGTACTTCTGAACGATAATTTGTTCCAACTGCTCCTCACTAGTTCCTGACAATGTTCCTGCAGTAGAAGCTAAAAAGGTTGAAATATCTGCAGCATCTACGCCATATTGCTCCATAGACAACTGAATACCTTGTTGAAAAAAACTATTGGCATTTTCACTACTTAGTCCTGCCAAGGCTGCTTCTGCTCTCAATAGGCTTGTTTCGGCCGCAAGTGCTACATTAAAATCATATTCGGCCTCTAAAAAACGTAAATCTAACTTTGTAACCGGCGCGAATGCAAATTTTTCGATTTCATCCAGGTTTATTGACTTACCAATATATTCGTTATCAACATTTGGATCTAGGTAAATACTCAGCCTAGGATCGTTTGTTTTTGTCATACTTTCTGACAGTGTAAGGCCTATAACAATTGCATTGCCTGCACCTGCAGAGCCATTTTGAAAACTTTGATATAGAGGATTCGTATTTTCTAAATCCTCAGCATCCTCACCTTCAGAAGTGAAGGTGGCATTTTCTCCATTAGAAGTAATCATAGCACCACTACTTAAAACATCAGTAATGTGTGTCTGAGCCAGTACCTGATCAGCATACCGAACCCTGATAGCCAGACGCAAACGCAATGAATTGGCTAGTCTTTTCCACGAATCAGAATCACCACCAAATAACACATCAGCAGCACCATAACTCAATTGATCAGAATTGGTACTTAATTGTGCTGCAGCTTCCTTCAACTCATTTAATAAATTCTGGTATATTGCCTCTTGGGTGTCGTAGCTAGGTGATAATATGACTTCATCAAAAGATTTTGCCACATCAGAGTAAGGTAAATCTCCATAAGCATCTGTCATCCTATGAAATACCCAAACCTTCCAAATTCTTGCTATGGCATTCATATTTGATTCCAACGGATCGTCTGCTGTAAGCCGGATAATGGCTGACAGGTTTACTATGTGACTCCCGTAGTAAGAAAACGGGCTGTCGTAATTCGCAAAAATGAACGGAAATCCTGAATCTCCTCTTGATGAATAACCGGAGAATTCTCCTGTCCTTCCCGAATTTAATATTTCAAACCCGGACTCTTTCATGACCTTGGTCAATAATAGACTCGGCTTAATAATATCATCGGTTATTAACTTCGGATTAGTATTTAACTCGTCAAAATCGTCAGTACATGAATAAGGCATGAATAATACCAAAGCAATAATTATCACTTTGAAAATTTTATATATCGTTTTCATATCTTTCTTATTTTATTTTAAAATGTAAGCGACAGGTTGAAACCTATACTTCGTGTAGTTGGCATAGAGAATGCCTCAAATCCCTGCGCAGCGGCATTGGGTGAAAATGCTGTCTCCGGTGCAATACCCATTTCTTCAAATTTGGCATCCCTGTGAAGATACATTAGGTTACGACCCACAACAGAAAATTTTGCTGTTCT
>CAXBNB010000889.1:0-1893 GCA_963976505.1 uncultured Reichenbachiellaceae bacterium | reverse complement strand
AATGGATCTTCATGACTCCCTTTCAAAAACTCAGTGGTTCGATTTTCAATAAACTCATCATCGCCATTCTGATAATTGTCAAATCCACTCCATTCTAACACTTTTTTATTTTTTGCAATACGAGTATTCCCAACATGCCATTTACCAATATATTCAGTCTGATACCCCTTACCTTTCAGAATAGAACCCAAGGATTTATACTTAGTTACCTGATCAAAACTTTTGAAAGGATATTGTCCTGTAAGAAAGGCTGCTCTTGTTGGACTACATAAAGGAAATGGAGTATATGCATTCGTAAACTTCATGCCTTCAGCAGCCAATTGATCCATAGCTGGTGTTTTCACCCATGAGCAACCAGAGTTGCCCATCACCTCTGCAGACAGTTGATCAACAATAACAACTACAATATTTAACTGATTATTTTCACGATAATCAGCTTTTTTGCACCCACTTAATGAAAGTACTAAAAGAAAAAAAGTCAGGTAAATTCTATTTTTACAGGTCATGAAAATTGTAGTAAACATTATTTGGTTGGCTTATTTCTAATTAGAAGTCATCAATTGATTTTGTTTTCAAAAAACCTCTATTCTATCTTTATTGACATTGTCAGACCACAGGATATCCAAGTCTCCCTCCAATATCACCTACAAACAAAGAATGAAAATAATCTAATATTGACCATAGTGTTTATAGTCTGTTCCTTTGTGTTTTATTGTCTCTTTAAGTGGTATCTTCATCCCACCAGTTTCTTCCAACCAATCATATAGTTCTATCATGTGTTGTTTTATTTGAGGCTGCAATTCTTCTTGAGCAATTAGATTATACATCTCGTTGGGATCATCTTTTATATTAAAAAATTCATTTTGATCCCAGATACCATAGTACATGATATATTTTGTTGAATCTGTCCTGATTCCAAACATCGTTGGTGTCATTGGATAATCATATTCCCAGAAGTATTCATAAAAAATCTTATCACGCCACCCTTCAATATTCCCTTTAAGCAATGGCATAAACGATAGTCCATTCATGTGTTCTGGCTTTGAGATTCCAGCCAATTCCAGAATGGTAGGGGCGATATCAATATTTTGCACCAATTTATCAACCACTTTCCCACCTTCGAAAACCTCAGGACATCTAACCAAAAGTGGCACCTTTCCTGATTCTTCATAGAAATGGCGTTTGTCCATCAAGCCATGTTCTCCAAATGACCAACCGTTATCGCCCATATAAATAACCAAAGTAGATTCATCAATCCCCTCTTCTTCCAAGTAATTGAGAACTGATCCAATACTCTCATCTACCCCAAGTAAAGTCTCACAATATGCTTGAACTACTGGTTCAATACCATCTGATAATTTATCATGCAAAAAATAATCAACTCCATGCCAACTTACTCGTTGTTCTTTGACCCAATCAGGCCAACCGAGTGACCTCCATTCTTCTGTTTTTGTTTGAGAGTAGGTGTCTGGAAAAGAAAACTTCTTTCCGGCATATCTTCCTATATGGCGTTTCGCAGGATGAAACGAACCATGTACGGCTTTGTGAGAAAGGTATAAAAAAAACGGTTTTTTCTTGTCTCGTTTTTCTAGCCAGTCAATGGAATGCTCTGTCAGTAAATCGGTTATATAAGTAGAATCCTTATATTCGATGTGTTTTCCATTGATGTTCAATTTAGGATTATAATAATCACCTTGCCCCTTAAAACTTTCCCAATGGTCAAAACCTGGACGGGGACTGTCAGAATTTGAACCCATATGCCATTTTCCAAGAAATGCTGTTTGGTATCCATTATCCTGTAGATATTCTGGAAAATAAGTGAGGTTTTCAGGTACAGGGGCATGGTTGTCAACTACATTGTGCAAATGTGAGTACATGCCTGTTAATATGGTT
>CAXBNB010000888.1:0-1899 GCA_963976505.1 uncultured Reichenbachiellaceae bacterium | reverse complement strand
CTCAACAGCTTCAACTTCTTTCTTTACAGGTGTGTCTTTTTGATTGAGTTTGGCTAGCCTTTCTTCTTCTCTCTTTTCCTTTTGTTCTTGTTTTAGTAGTTTTTGTTCTGCCAGCTTGGCCCTTTCTTCAGCGGTTAGTTTGTGTGATTTGATAAATGAACTGTGGTGGCCATGGTGCTTTTTATGTGAACTTAAGTGATATCCAATGTGTAACTCATGTGTATTACCTGTAATGGAGGAGATGTCACTATTTCCTAATTCGAATGCATATCCGATACCGAGTTTTTCTTTTACTTTAAAACCAACAAGAGCATTGATGCCTGCACCTTCCCTGTAAGAAGCACCCACCCAAACTATATGTTTTACATGTGCAATCAAGGCTGCTTCGTATTGACTTGTGGTAATATTTGAATACCTATATAGTAGGTGTGGTTCTAGGGCAAAATCATGACCTATATGTCCACGGTAGTTCATCTTGATCAGGATGTTGTCTAGAGGAGAAATTTTGATCGGCGAAAATGTTTCTGATGAGATGACTTCTCGCCCTACAAGATTAGGGATCGATACTCCAAAGTTGAAATGATCAAAGTGATAGGTAACACCAAAATCAGCAATGAGGTATTTATTGGAAAGGTTAGCGAATGCAGGGTCTCCAAATATATCTGCAGCAATGGCAGGATCTGAAGCATCTAATGTTGTTGTTCCTGCCCCCAATGACATTCCAAACCTAAGGTAATGCTTTCTGTCAAAGGCAGCCAAATAACCGGCAGACACTTTGAATCCGGAAGTATTTAAAATGCCACCCTCTTGTTCGTTGAAAGCCATTCCCCCAATTCCAATACCCCCTTTTAGTGGAGTGTGAAAAGTTGCATGTGAAAATGAAGGGCCACCTTTCAATCCTGAATATTGAGCCCGATACATGACGAAAAGAGCTGTATGCCCTTCTACACCTACATAGGCTGGATTGTAAATATATGGGTTCATGAAGAATTGGCTGAATACTCTTTGTTCTTGAGCTAACAATTGGTTGAACAGAAAGAAAAAGAGACAGCTTACGAATATTTTTTTCATTTGGAAATTATAGGATTATAAAATCGCTTTACAGGTAGTTTGTATAATTTCTTATAATTATTAATTGGTATCAAATCTATATCAATATCATGAAAAAATTCATAGTTGATATCAATAAGTTTATAAAACGAGGTATTTAGGGCATTTATTCTTCTTTTGATCCCTTTATCATTAGGGAAGTAGGCAGGATCAGTTTTTCTAAAGTCAAATTCATGTCATTCTTATTTTAAAATAAGATAAAGGATCTAGTTAAGGATGGGACTGAATCAATTCGTTTTGGTGTGGAATCTTATATCGAAAAGTATGTTTTTGTGACAGTACAGGTTCAATTGTTTAACTTTTCGAATATTTTATAGAAATATTTTGTATTTTTATTTTTTAAACAGATCAGCAACACGGCTTAACTATTTTATAATGCTAATGAGAGTTTTAATTGTCCTTTCGATAATTTTTTTGATGTCAGCAGAATCACAAGCACAATTTTGGTTTGGACCCAAAGCTGGAATTCAAATGAACAACCATGCTTATCAAGATAAAACATACAGAAAACAGTATGATATTAATCCTGACATTAATTGGCATGCAGGCTTGTCATTACAATACACAACAGATAGAAGTTTTGCTGTACATACTGAATTAATCTTTCAGCAGGTTAGAAATTCGGTCGGAAATACTCCTGAAGGATTAGAATTAGATAGTAAATCAACCTATTCATTTTTGTCTGTTCCTATGTTAGGACGAGCGACTCTTTTTAGTGCTGGACCTGTTTCTTTCTTTGCCGTGGCAGGTCCTAGAATGAGTTTCTGGCTCAATGGTTAGGAGAGGATT
>CAXBNB010000887.1:0-1901 GCA_963976505.1 uncultured Reichenbachiellaceae bacterium | reverse complement strand
CTGGGAGCTATACAATTATGCAGTTGGTAGTCAAGGTTCACGCGAACCTGGATCGACCTTTAAGCTTGCAAGCATGATTGCCTTGTTCGAAAACTCCAATGTTGGGTTAAATGATTCGGTGAAAACTGGAAATGGGAAGTTCGATTTTTATGATCAGACCATGGAGGATCACAAGCCTGGTGGCTATGGTACATTAACGGTCAAAGAGGTTTTTGAAAAATCATCTAACATCGGAACAGCGAAGCTAATCACGGAACATTTTGCTTCTAATCCTGAAAAATTCTATACCGCTTTAGAAGATATGGGATTGACCAATCCTCTTGGTTTTCAGATGATAGGTGAGGGGAAACCTTATATCAAGCACCCAAAGAAAGACTCTACCTGGAGTGGTACTACTTTACCATGGATGTCACATGGTTATGAGTTGCATATGACGCCACTTCAAACCCTCACTCTGTTTAACGCAGTGGCCAATGAAGGTAAAATGATCCAACCCATTATTGTCAAGCAAATCAAAGAAGCGGACAGAACTGTTGAAAACTTCAAATCTAATATCATTAATAAAAAGATTTGTTCGGCCACCACATTGGTGAAGGTAAGAGACATGCTTGAAGGTGTAGTTGAAAGAGGAACTGCCAAAAATATAAGTGATAGTTTTTACAAAATAGCAGGAAAAACAGGTACCGCAAAAAATGTAGAAAACGGGAAGTACACCAACAAATATTATACGTCGTTCGCAGGATATTTTCCAGCCGAAAAACCTAGGTACAGCTGTATTGTGGTCATAGATAATCCAAAGAGTTTCAGGATTTATGGAAGTGATGTGGCGGCACCTGTATTCAAGGAAGTGGCAGATAAGATCTATGCATTAGACTTGAAAATGCACAAAGCCTATGTGCCAGGAGAAGCCATCGCTGGTGTTTTTCCAGTAATACAATCAGGTGAAGGGGATGATTTGAAATTGATATGCAATGAGATTGGTATTTCAAATCATGGAAACGACGACTCCAAGTGGGTAAAGGCGAGAATTGTAAATAATGGGATAGCTTGGAAAAATGTGGATGCAGGTAAAGACAGAGTGCCTGATGTGAGAGGGATGACTTTGAGAGATGCCATTTATATTTTGGAAAATAAATCATTGAAAGTGAAATACGAAGGAACGGGAAGAGTGACAGAACAATCACTCACTCCAGGATCTTCCATGAAAACAGTAAACATTATAGAAATTAAACTAGGCTAAAGTTGAGCAAACTGCTGAAGGACATATTGTACAATGTGAATTTAAAGACCGTATCAGGTGATATGAATAGCGTTATAAGCTCTGTCAGCTTTGACTCAAGGGAGTCAAAGCCTGGCAGCTTATTCGTAGCAGTTGCTGGTACCCAGGTCAATGGTCACGATTACATTGACAAAGCACTGGAAAATGGTGCTACAGCCATCGTTTGCGAAAAACTCCCGAAAAAATTCAGGCCTGACATAACATATGTAGAAGCTTCTGATAGCAGCAGGGCATTGGGGATAGTGGCATCAAATTTTTATGATAACCCTTCTAAAAAATTAAAATTGGTCGCTATTACAGGAACCAATGGAAAAACTACTTCAGCTACACTGCTTTTCAATTTATTCAGAAGTTTGGGATACAATACAGGACTCCTTTCTACGGTCAATAATTACATCAATGAAAAGGTAATTCCTGCCAGTCATACCACGCCTGATGCCATCAGTTTGAATGAACTATTAGCGCTGATGGTAAAAGATGGCTGCTCTCATGCCTTTATGGAAGTCAGTTCACATGCCATAGACCAAAACAGGGTAGCAGGGATACATTTTGCAGGTGCAATATTTACAAATATCACCCACGATCACCTTGATTACCATGTGACTTTTGACAACTATATCAC
>CAXBNB010000886.1:0-1905 GCA_963976505.1 uncultured Reichenbachiellaceae bacterium | reverse complement strand
ATCATTTACATCAAACCCAGCAACTTCTACTTGTCCTGAAGTGGCGCTTATGAACCCAGTGGCAATCTTCATGGTGGTAGATTTCCCTGCTCCATTGGGGCCTAGAAAACCGAGGATTTCTCCTTCATTAGCTGTAAATGATATGTCATCCACCGCTTTTTGTGTTCCGTAAATTTTGGTGAGGTTTTTAACTATTACTGACAATTTAAAAAAGTTTGAAGGTTGAAGACAGAAGCTTGGAGTGCATTCTGATTTATATTATTTAATGTTTTTTTTGAATGCGACCATCATATTCATTAAGTTAAATGACTCCTCATATAATTGGTTAAACTCATTGTCAGATATGTATTTACGATTTTTAGCTTTGTGTAAACAAGTTACTACTTCCGCTAATGACCTAATTGAATAACCCATAAACTTCTTAAATTCCAAATTAGATTGACCTATTGATCCCTCGGCTATATTTAATGCAATTGAATCAGCAGCCCTTCTAATTTGAGAGTTTAAATTATATATTTCTTTTTGAGGAAATTGATGAGACAAAGTATTTATCTCCTCTCCTAATCTCATGGCTTTTTGCCAAATATTAAGGCTTTCAAATTTAAAACTCATAAGTAAACAAAATCTCTGGCTTCTAACTCCCAACTTCACTCTTCTATCTTCTTACTTCCCCTTCGGCCTCAGTGGTCTCACTTCAAAATCAACGGGTAAAAAGTTCTCATGCGTTTCCAAACAAAACACAATACTTGAAGCAACGTCTTCTGGCCGCATCATATTGTCATTGGCTTCCACTGCATCTATTTTGTCAAAGAAATTAGTCTTAACTGAACCCGGATAAATACAAGTAACCTTAATACCAAACTCTCGCAATTCCATTAACATAGAATGTGAGATTCCGGTAACAGCATGCTTAGACCCAGCATACCCCACCATTCCTTTCACAGGGTTTAATCCAGCAATTGATCCAACATTCACAATGTGACCCTCGTCCATTTCTTTCATTCCCGGAACAACCGCATTGCTGCAAAAATATATACCATGTACATTGATATCGAACATTTCCTTCCATTTGTCAAAAGGCATGTCCAACATAGTGCCATGGTGCCCCATCCCTGCATTGTTCACCAATATGCTCACCTTTCCCTTGAATTTTGAAGTTGTCTCCTGAAAAGCATTGTTAACAGATGTTCCATCACTCACATCGGTTTTCACAAAAAAGAAATTATCATCAGAAATATTAGGATCAGTCCTACTCCACCCCGCAACTTTCATTCCCTTGTCTAGCAACTGATTTACCAATTCAAGGCCTATTCCCTTACTACATCCTGTTACTATTGCAATCTTATTTTTCAACTCCATGTTTAATTTTTTTGATCTTTAGAAAACTTATACCCCAAACCCAACTCAAATGTTTTGTAATCATAATCTCTCAACCCATGTTGGTATTTCATACTCAAAATCAATCGGGCATAAGATTTTGATACAATCAAACGATACACCGACGGTTTGTCTCCATTCTTTTTGTATCCATTGTATCCTGCTACTTCATTTTTGACACTCAATTGACTGCCAATGTATTCCACACCCAGCCCATAAAGAAGGGCATCATTTTGTGGTAATCGATCCTGAGTGGTTTGCCAGGAATAGAAACCCAACATAGCATAGGGTCTGATTTTCTTCGATTGACCAAAAAGCTTTCCTACGGAAACATCAAAGTAATAGCCCGGACTATCGGTAAACCTCGCTGGGTTTGAATTGCCCCCACTTGCTGTTTTGACTCCTATTCTTACAGCCATATCTATTTTGTTTTTAGCCTCACTAAGCACTCTGAAGTTTGTATTCAGGTAAGCGTCACCTGTGGCATTCTTTACATCATAATACTTATAGTACACACGCCTCTCTTCC
>CAXBNB010000885.1:0-1907 GCA_963976505.1 uncultured Reichenbachiellaceae bacterium | reverse complement strand
ATTGAATTTTTCATACTGCTCACCAATGTCAATAATTTGCCCAATACCATCAGGCAAATCAATGCACACCCATATAAAACACAATAAGCCACCCACTAACAAAATAATGGCTTGTACTACATCTGTCCAGATTACAGCCTCAATTCCCCCCACAATCGTATAAACACCAATGAATATCCCAGTAAAAATGATCACGAGCACCAAGGGCGCTCCAGTCAAAAACTGAATAACTAGGGAAACCAGAAAAAGTATTTGTGCCATCCTGATCAACTGAAGGATGATAAAGCTCATGGTCCCATACATTCTAGGAACCATTCCAAAACGATTTCCCAGGTATTCAAAAGCTGAAGTCAGGTTTCCTCTACGGAAAAAGGGAATAAAAATCAAAATGGCCAATACAGCTACAAATGGAACCGCCATGTTGACTGTCAACTGTCGCCAGTCTAGTATAAAAGCAGCTGCTGGGAGTGCCAGAAAGGTGGCAGAACTTACTATAGTCCCCAGCATTGACAATCCAATCACCCACCCTGAAAAAGACCTGTTTCCTACAAAATAATCCTCAGTGGTTTTATTCTTTTTTGAAAAATAGAAACCAACTGCCAGCATCCCTACCAAGTAAATAAGGATGGTCAGTACATCTGAAGTTCTAATCGATAATTCCAATTAATTGTTTTTTGACAATTTCAAATGGCAGGAAGGGTAAATGTCCCTGCGCCTACTAAATTTAGAACTCCGAATATATTCAATCCGAACAAAAAACCATCTCTTTTCGGGTCTACATTTTCAAGGCATCCAGTCCACTAATTTTTTAGTTCCTCGTCTGTGTTTGGCATTAGAAACAGCCTCTATTTTATACCTCTTCTACATTCTATTAGCAATTCTAAGGCAGCTTGGTTATTGACGATAGCCGAAACTAGAAAGAATTGACTCTTCTGTGCTAACTTTCCATCAATTAAAAATCTATCCTAACTATCATGAGATCAATATTGAGCCTAATTTTATTCCTATTGCCTGTGATGGCAATGAGTCAGAAGTCGAACAGTGCAGGTGCTATAATTGAAAGAATCATCAAACAGACAGGTGCCGCTGAAGTGAGCAATACCGTAGACGTGATCAAGGAAGGTGATCCTAATACACAGGTAAAAGGTATAGTGACCTGTATGTTTGCCACCATGGAAGTATTGAAAAAAGCAGTGAAAACAAACTGCAACCTCATCATCGTTCATGAGCCGCTGTATTATAATCATCGAGATAATACCGAACAGTTTCAGAATGATGCAGTGTTCTTGGCTAAAAAGAAATACATCAATGACAACAACTTGGTGATCTGGCGCTTTCATGACTACAGTCATCAAATAAAACCAGATGCCATCATAGCTGGACAAATTGAAAAGTTCGGGTGGGAGAAATACATGGATGCTGCCAATTATGGTGAGTTCATTTTTCCAAAACGAACATTAACAGAGTTACTCAAAGATTTGAAAGGATCTTTTCCTAAATCTACTTTTCAGGTAGTAGGTGATCCTAATATGAAACTGACCAATGTCGCTTTTGTGCCTGGTGCCACTGGCAGCAGTGCTCATATTTCTAAGTTGAGAAAAAAGGAAATTGATGTGGTGATAGCTGGGGAGGTGCCGGAATGGGAAACGTATGAATACACCCGTGATGCTGTGTCTCAAGGAAAAAATAAGGCAGCCATTTTCATTGGGCACATCAATTCTGAAGAAAGCGGGATGAAGTATTGTGCCAGTTGGTTAGAGGGATTTATCAAAGACATCCCCATTTCATTCGTAGCGTGTGGCGCTTCCTTTTGGACGTATTGAATTTAGTCTTAGTGTCTCGTAATAGCCGAAAGTTTAAGGGATCTGACTAGAAGAAATAAACCCCTCACCCTACTTTTGCTTTGG
>CAXBNB010000884.1:0-1913 GCA_963976505.1 uncultured Reichenbachiellaceae bacterium | reverse complement strand
TGTTGTGCTCCTCCAGATAAAGAAGAAGCGAAACCGGCCAAATCGTTGATCGTTGAAGATGATATGTGTGTGCCTGGTACTAAATGTTGCTAATAGATTTTTTATAATTAACAGCTGGTCTAGAAAAAATATCAACCTCGCTTTTAAATATTGGTAAAACTGTAAAACAGAAAGTTTTAAGAAGCCTCGAAGGCTTTTCAAAACAATTTAAACAAACTTCTAATTAATGAATACCACCAAATCAACACTCCTTTCAAAACTAGATGATTATGTGCAATCACTTGATTTCGAAACTATACCCACAGAGAGAAAAGCTGTACTGCAATTGTTGATTGACTATGTACAAGCCAAAAAAGATAAAGGTGAAACCATTAACCTCAATTTTATCTGCACACACAATTCTAGAAGAAGTCAGTTCTCTCAGGTTTGGGGAAAAGTTGCCGCATATTATTATGGAATAGAAATAAATTCCTATTCGGGCGGAGTGGAAGTAACTGCCTTTAACGAGAGGGCTGTTGATTCTATTAAAAGAACTGGATTTGAGGTTTCCTCCGAGGGAGAGGGAAACCCACACTATTCGATCTTTTATTCTAAAAGTGAATCCCCAATCATTGCTTTCTCCAAAATTTTCGATGATGCAGCCAATGCCTCATCAAATTTTACGGCAGTTATGACCTGCTCCCATGCAGACGAAAATTGCCCATTTATCCCAGGAGCGGAAGCACGACTTCCAATCAGGTATGAAGACCCCAAGGCTTTTGACGACACTCCAGAGGAAGCGGAAAAATACGATGAGCGGTCCAGACAAATAGCCACCGAATTGTTTTTTGTTTTTTCAAAAATCAGCTAAATCTGCTTTCAGTTAATTTGATGCTTTTATATCATCTGCTGTATTCCCTTTTTTATCTCAATTACCCTCAATTCCAATGTTTGCCATGTTTGTCGACTGGCAGGTGTCCCCACAAACATTCTTATGTGATTAAGGGGCTCGGGTTTATAATATGACAATGTAGAGGTATCCTGTTGATACTATTTTTTATAGTTTTGCAACCAAAGTTATTATTGATAGTTAGGTACTACACCAACAGATACGAATCAAAAAAGACATGTCAATCCATCAAAGTAATATAAAAAGGGTCACCACGCACCAGCTTCAGGAAATGAAGAATCGTGGTGAAAAAATATCAATGCTGACCGCCTATGATTATTCCATGGCTAGAATCTTGGATGAAGCCGGCATAGATGTGCTCCTTGTAGGAGATTCCGCCTCCAATGTAATGGCAGGAAATGAAACTACCCTCCCAATTACACTGGATCACATGATTTACCATGCTACTTCAGTAGTAAGGGCAATCAACAGGGCATTTGTAGTGGTCGATGTGCCTTTTGGAAGTTATCAGGGCAGTTCTTCCGAAGCGCTTAAATCCGCCATTCGCATCATGAAAGAATCCGGCGCACATGGCGTAAAAATGGAAGGCGGAACAGAAATCAAAAAAAGTGTTTTACGGGTATTGAGTGCCGGTGTACCTGTGATGGGACACCTGGGGTTGACACCACAGTCAATCTACAAGTTTGGTACTTATTCCGTAAGGGCAAAAGAAGAAGAAGAAGCCGATAAATTGATCGAAGATGCCAAATGCTTAGAAACTTGCGGTTGCTTTGGCATTGTGTTGGAGAAAATCCCAAGAGAATTGGCGAAGAAGGTAGCCGAAGAAGTCAGTATTCCGATCATCGGAATTGGAGCCGGACCGGATGTAGATGGACAGGTTTTAGTCGTACATGACATGCTTGGGATCACTCAGGAGTTTAAGCCGAGGTTCTTAAGACAATACGCCGATTTGAGCGGCATCATCAATGGTGCGGTAACAGAATACATCAAGGACATTAAATCAGGGGATTTCCCAAGTGATAAG
>CAXBNB010000883.1:0-1920 GCA_963976505.1 uncultured Reichenbachiellaceae bacterium | reverse complement strand
CTGTCAAAATCTGCCATTGCTGAACATCCATACCCCCAGTCTGTTTCTCCGGGAAGATCTTGGGTTACATAGTGATGTTGAAACATATTAGCATCAATGTGGCTTTCTGGTATTTCACTAACAGGTTTTTGCCTAGTACAGGACAAGCAGGTGACAGTGCAAAAAGTCAATAATATCTTACTGTAAATTTTAGAACTCATCGATTTATCGATTTGACCTTGATATTGATACTCCCCCAAAAACATCTTCTGGTAATGGGCATATAATCTTTAGTTTCATACTTTGCCAAAAGCTTTATTTCATAATTATCAGGGCAATTGTCTGCTATTTTAATGATGGAACTTGATGTAATTCCATCACAACTCCATTTTGCAAGCAAACTTTCGGTATGTTGATTTTCTTTGAGCACCTCTATGTAGGGGTCGTCATAAAAAAGCTTTGTTCTATGCCCAGAAGTATAAATCATTACTTGCTCTCCAGGTGAGACTATTCCATCGCGATTGCCAGCACCGAATACAGCATCTTTGACCATTTTCCCATCGTCAATGACAATCTCTTTAAACTGCGGCACATCAAAGAATACAGGCATATCAAATTCTTCTTTGAACGTCAACGAATCATAGCTCATACTAAGAACTATTTTCACCTTAGAGGGTTCTCCATCAGTTGGTGCTTGCTTGTAGCAGCTTAAGACAACTTCTTCAGAAGAAAGCATCCTTGCATTTGTATTCGGAGACAGAGTATATGCTTCTTTATCAGTGGAAATTGAACCGTCAGTCGCTTTTAGTTTAAAACTCACTTTTTTTGACTCATCAAGTTCACCTCCAAGATTCACCAACTGTAGCACCATTTTATTTTCTTCTCCCACACGAATCATTTTTTTACCATTTCCCAAATCAGGATTAACAAGAACTAACCTCGGTTGCTGCTCATTTTTAGAAATGCCTATTTCATGTCCTTGGCCATCAAGTTCAAAACTCAATCTCCCATCACTGTCTGCTTTTTTAGTCATCAATTTCAATTGACCACTCTCATGCATATAGTGTCTTATTTGGTATTCTGCTTTTGGCTCATATACCGGAGCTGTTACAATAGAGGCGTTGAAACCTTGCAATGGCGGGCCAATCGGAAGCCATTTTTTGGTGTAAAAGCCGAATCCATCTTTGGAAACATTTCTTAAATAGGTGAACCCAGAACTCTTTTTGTTGCTTTTTACTGAATAATCCCAAATATCAAAATCAGAATATAAATCATAATGTGACCATTGCTTTTCTATAGGCTTAGGCTTTCTGAAAGCCCTATCCACAAAGTTCATCGCCATTTCAAAAACATCCGTCTCTCCTTTATTGTCCACCTTGTGTCCACCGGGAAATTCCCAATATTCATAGTCCACATTCCCTTGCCAAAGTGCTCCTTTATGCACTTCCCTATTTTGACTACTCAATTCCCCGACAGAACTGTTATGCAGTCGTGTTTTCACATCTTTCAAATTCTCAAATGTGTGCCTCAGGGAATAAAGCGTATTGTTATCAGGATAACCAACATGAAACTCAGGACTTCCAGTCATATTAACTGCTGCACTGATCATATCAGGATACTTACCAGCAATAAAAAAAGACATAAACCCTCCCATACTATATCCAATAATTGCCCGATGTTCCCTGTCCGTTTTCGTTCTGTAGGAAGAGTCAATATATGTTACCAGTTCAGGGAAATAATCTTTCATCTGAATCTGAAACTTGACGTCCTCTGGACAGCCGATATTGTAGGGTCGATGCAAATCCTCTGCTATCCTGCCATCCCACATGACGAGTATTACCTTATACTTATCAACCAGCTGACCAATCATTTCATATTCCAGCAAGGCATTGTAGTCTTGGTCATGCCTTCCTCCATAGCCATGAAAAAAATAAATTACAG
>CAXBNB010000882.1:0-1926 GCA_963976505.1 uncultured Reichenbachiellaceae bacterium | reverse complement strand
TTGTCGATCCACTGGGCAAAAAATATTGGCCACTTTTCGCAGGGAGAGACATGGCCAGATCACCTATGCAATGGACCGATGACCGCTATGCAGGATTTTCAACCGAGCAGCCCTGGTTGCCTGTTCATAGAAACTTTGAAACTGTAAACCTGAAAAACCTTGAAGCCGAGAGTGACTCCATTTTAAACCTTTATAAAAAACTAATAGCGCTAAGAAGGGAGTATCCATCGTTGAGTATGGGAGAATGGAAACCAATGGTAAAAGGAGAAAATGGATTAATTTCATACTATCGGATTTATAAAAACCGTAAAATTCAAGTGATACTCAACTTCACCGGACAAAAGAAAGCTTATAAGAACGGAAAAGAGGTTTTTTGGAAAACATTGCTTTCCACCAAAAGGGATATCCAAAAGGATGTTGATTTTGATAGTTTTGAAATCTTACCTTTCGAGGGAATTATACTAAAGCTTTTGTAGTCATTGATAAGGTCTTTTTGAAAAAGAAGACAATATTCATATCTTACTTGCAAACTATTAAATGATATGAATAAGCAACAAATTTTAACCAAAAGGCCCGTTGGGCTTCCAGATGCTTCTACATGGGATTTGCAAAAAAATCCCATTCCAGAAATCAAAGATGGAGAGGCACTCATAAAAATTCATTATGTATCTCTCGATCCTGCCATGCGTGGTTGGATGAATGATGCAAAATCCTATATCGAACCAGTACAGGTAGGCGATGTGATGCGAGCAGGTACAGTAGGAGAAGTGATGGAATCAAAAAATGGCAAACTGCCAAAAGGAACATTTTGTTCAGGATGGGGAGGTGTTCCGCAATACGTGGTGACCGATGGCAAAGGCTGGTATCCTGTAAACGCCAAATTGGCGCCATTGCCAATGTACATTAGCACACTCGGGATGCCAGGAATGACGGCTTATTTTGGGCTGCTAGAAGTAGGTCAGCCCAAAGCAGGAGAAACGGTAGTAGTCTCTGGTGCTGTGGGAGCAGTTGGAAGCATTGTAGGTCAGATTGCTAAATTAAAGGGCTGCAAAGTAATAGGAATAGCTGGAGGAAAAGATAAATGTGACTACTTGATCAATGAGTTGGGATTTGATGGAGCCATTGACTACAAAGAAGGGAATCTCCATGCGGAATTAAAGAAAACATGCCCAAATGGCGTGGATGTTTATTTCGACAATGTGGGAGGTGATATTCTGGATGCAGTATTGACCAAAATAAATATGAAAGCTCGAATAGTAATTTGCGGAGCAATTTCACAATACAATAATACCACAGCCATCAAAGGGCCTTCCAATTACCTATCACTTTTAGTGAACCGGGCAAGAATGGAAGGAATGGTTGTGCTCGATTATGCAAATAAATATGGAGAAGCAGCTGCGGAGATGGCTGGCTGGATGCAAGCAGGTAAGCTTAAATCCAAAGAGCATGTGGTAGATGGCATAGAAAATTTTTATGATGCATTCTTGAAATTGTTTTCAGGAGACAAATTAGGAAAGCTTGTGCTCAAAGTTTTAGATTAAGAGGTAATACTATACAGTAATCGGTGGGATTATAAAGTTCACTTTCGATATTCTACAGTTCACCAGAATTGACTTTACGATGAAGGGGTTTGAATCTATTTTTACATTGTAATAAAGATTACAACCCAAGAAAAAGATAGTGATTTGTATAGTTGAATAGTTTTAAAATCTGGTTGCTCCTGCAGCCAGATTTTTTTGTTTTATGATGGCCTAAGCTTTGGGTGTTTCTATAGAGATTTGACTTAAGCCTGCATTCTAAAGTTCACCTCTTGGATTTTACAGTTCACCGGAATAAGCTTTATGACCTGATTATTTGAACCTACTTTTACCTTGTAATAAAGATTACAACCCAAGAAAAAGATAGTGATTTGTATAGTTGAATAGT
>CAXBNB010000881.1:0-1936 GCA_963976505.1 uncultured Reichenbachiellaceae bacterium | reverse complement strand
GTCATTTTATTTGTCTTTGTCAATTCTCAATTTACAAGTTTTCTACCCAAATGGGGCTTGACCATGCCATCTGTCCATTGGCTTGTATTACACGTACATAATACCAATTGACATCTTCATTTGTACTACTGATATCAGTAAACTCAAACTTGGAAGTGTAATTATCAGAAAACACAACAGGATGAAAGACAAAGGACTCAGCTGGAAACTCTCCGGTAAAAAAAACCGCATTGTTATCCTTCAATTCACCTAGAGACTTAGAAACTGTCATTTCAACAGGTTCTTGTAAGGTTAAAGCAACTTTTGTTTTGGCGTTACCCGAAATACTAAGCACTACAGCATTTGTAGGGTTCTCCATGAAGGCCTGATTTCTTGATGTGTATGTTCTAAGTCTAAATCCGTCCTTCGTCTTATCAGTGATCTTGTTTTTTCTGGTTTCAGAAAAAGGACCTGATTGAAAACAGGGGTAAACGTCTATCAGCTTTCCATCGGTGATTTGAACATCAGCTTCCCAATCACAAATACGAGAAAGATCCAAGTCCTTCCACGGCCCCCATCCCAATTCTATCCGAAGTAATATGGGTTTATCCCAGGAAGAAGGGTTCACAAGATTATCCGCAGGAAATTGTCTTTTAATTACACGATTGTTCTTGAGTATTTCAATACGATCAATTTTGTCCCACCCTGATACATCGAGAGTGATCCTCCTTTCACTTGTAAAGGGTATTTGTTCTCCCATATAGTGATGATTAAGCCTGAAATCCAGTTTAATACGATCTCCTGATACGGCGTAGGTACGGCGTTTTTTTATGGCACTAAAGATTGATTCTCTTGTCAGGTCTTCGGCCAATACAGCTGCTAGTCCCTCTCCGTATGCTCCAGGGTATCCGAGATGATCGTCTGTGCTGGCAACAACACCCATCCGGTATCCCGATGCTAAAGCATCCTGGAGGGTATTTGTAAGTGATCTCCCCCCCATGGAATGCCTTATATATGGGAATGGACCATCAACACTTTCGGCATTGCCATGCTCTGAGTATATTTCCAAGACAGGGGATACCTCTGTATTCAAATAATCGAAATTAGCACCTCTACGTCCTTGTAAATAACCGGGGTGATGTGGGATGATAAGCGCTCCTTCATCTTTCGCATATTTCTGCAAAGACTCTACGTCAGGGAAAATATTTAAAGGAAGATCATTCTCCTTTGAAATAATGCAATAATCCCCATAGTAACTTGAGTGCCATTCAAATCCTGATAAGGTAATAAATGATCCAGGGTCATTATATTTTTTGACCATGTTTTGAACATTTCCCCATTGGTCTTTCGTTTTTTTAAAGCCATTCTCCCAATGAAGATGCCTATCGCCTTCCATTATTGGTATGTCATGCCATTGAGAATGGGGGGTTAGTGCATAGAAATCCAAATGGCTCCTGGCTATATCAAAAGAACGCTGAAGAGAGCCTTTGGCATACCCTACACTGTTATGGTTATGTAAGTCTCCAAAGTAGGTCTTGAAGATTTGATTGGGCTGTTCTATTTTAGATTCTTTATCATCACAACTCAAGAGCAGTGAAAACATTATCGGTGGAATGAGCATCCACAATTTGAAACATTTTGCATATAGATCACTTACCGATTCTATGAAAGGAACAATTAATCTCAATAGTTTGACTGTATTAAATAATTCCATTTTAACAACTAAAAGATTTTTATGTTATTTCTTAACTACTCTTCTACTATAGCTTTTTCCATTACTATTCACTTGAAAAAGATAGAGTCCTTTTGGTAATCCTAAGTGATCAAGCTTGATTATATTTTCTAAAGCCAATTCTCTTTCTATATACTAGTATTATGGCACAATTTGTATTTCACCTAATGGACATTAGATCAAATAATTCTGGACGAAGTTTTCCATACTTCCTCATGATTTCTC
>CAXBNB010000880.1:0-1942 GCA_963976505.1 uncultured Reichenbachiellaceae bacterium | reverse complement strand
TACATCATCAATCGCATCATTCAACTATTGCTGGCAAAAGGCGCTCGACTTGCTAATCCCGGTGAGTTTACCCAACGGGCTTATTTGAATGGCCGATTTGATTTGGCACAAGCCGAAGCGGTAGCCGATTTAATTGCTTCCGAAAATGAAGCAGCGCATACTACAGCACTTAATCAAATGCGTGGTGGCATCTCGGGTGAAATCAAAACCCTTAGAGAAAAACTCGTGCATTTTGCTTCTATGATTGAATTGGAATTGGATTTTTCAGAAGAAGATGTGGAATTTGCCAGTCGAGATGAACTCAAGCAATTGATTATGAACATTGACAAAGTGCTTGTGAAATTGATTGACAGTTTTCAGCTTGGTAATGTGATTAAAAATGGCGTGCCAGTGGTGATTGTAGGAAAACCAAATGCAGGAAAATCTACTTTACTCAATGCGCTGCTTGAAGATGAAAAGGCCATTGTGTCGGACATTCCGGGTACTACCAGAGACATTATAGAAGACGAGCTCAACATGCGTGGTGTCAAATTTCGATTTATAGATACTGCGGGATTGCGGGAAACAAAAGATCAGATAGAAGCCATAGGAGTGGAGCGGGCTGAACGAAAAATGGATGAATCGGCTTTGATCATGTATCTGTTTGACCTTTCAACAGAAAGTCTGGAAATCATACAGCAACAAGAAGCCCGTTTGATAGAAAAGAATAAACCCTATATACTCGTTGGCAATAAAGTGGACAAAGTAGAAGCGGAGCATCAGCAGCTTGCAACCAATAAGCACTATGTGTCGATTGCCGCCAAAGAATTGGTTGGGATCGACAAATTGAAAGAGTTAATTTGGGACAAAAGCCAAATGGACAACTTTAAACCTGGCAATGTAGTGGTCACCAACATTCGTCACTACCAAAGTCTGGTCAACACTCAGAATTCTCTACATGACGTAGTGAGAGGTATTGACAACAAAATCACCAATGACTTCCTCGCTCAGGATATCCGCCATGCACTGCATTACCTTGGAAGCATCACAGGTCAAATCACGACAGATGATTTACTTGCGAATATTTTCAGTAAGTTTTGTATCGGAAAGTGATTGTTTCTAAATTTAAAATATGGGAGATCAGGATATTCGATGGAAACAACGTTTTGCTAGTTTTAGCAAGGCGTTAAAACAACTAAAAGACGGTGTGGATCTGGCTGAGACTAGGTCGCTTTCCAGACTTGAGGAGCAGGGTCTTATCCAAGGATTTGAGTTTACCCATGAGTTGGCTTGGAAAACTTTGAAAGACTTTATAGAAAGTAAAGGCAATACAACACTTTATGGGTCTAGAGACGTGACTAGAAAGGCATTCCAGTTAGAACTGATTGAAGATGGTGAAGGTTGGATGCAAATGATCGAAAGCAGGAATTTGTCTTCTCACACCTATAATGAGAAAACTGCGGAGAAAATTGTAGCTGATATCCTTACTCGGTACTACAATCTATTTGCTTCAATTGAAGCCAAAATGAACGAATTGTAATGGAGACAAACTGTATCCATGGATTGAATTTAGATCAAAATAATGTGGTCGAAGCAATCTTTGCAAACTACCCTGAAATAGAAGAAGCCATTCTTTATGGCTCAAGAGCAAAGGGCACTCATCGCAATGGAAGTGATGTGGATTTGACTTTATTGGGCGAAAATATAAGTCACGCTACCCTACTTGGAGTATTGGGTGCACTAGACGACTCGAGCCTACCTTATATATTTGATGTTTCTATTTATGACAAAATTGAAAACCCTGATTTGATTGAGCATATTGAAAGGGTGGGGGTTAGTGTTTACAAAAGATAGATAGGTTAATGACAAGTAAAAAAATGATTAAAGACAATATTTTAGAATGATACTATATAGTACTCCCCAATCATAGGACCACAAACTGTGGTTGTTAAGCTTTATTAAG
>CAXBNB010000879.1:0-1944 GCA_963976505.1 uncultured Reichenbachiellaceae bacterium | reverse complement strand
CGGAACTCAATAACATGCCCACTCGCACGCCATCAGCACCATATTGGTCTATAAGCCCAAGTGCATCGGGAGAGTTGCCAAGAGATTTTGACATCTTCCTTCGCTGTAGGTCCCTTACCATTCCAGTGAAATACACCTTTTCGAACGGTTTTTTATCCATGAACTCATAGCCTGCAAAAATCATTCTTGCCACCCAGAAAAATATAATGTCCCATCCCGTCACCAATACAGAAGTAGGATAGTAGTATTTTATGTCTTCATTACCTGGATTCTCAAATCCATCAAATGCGGAGATAGGAACCAGCCATGAGCTGAACCAGGTATCAACTACATCCTGAATCCTGTCGTGCTATCTCCAAAGCTTCTTCTATAGTAGCGGCTACAGCCACCCCATTTTCTCCATAGTAGAATGCTGGGATTTGTTGGCCCCACCACAGTTGCCTAGAGATTGGCCAGTCACGAATGTTGTCTAACCAGTGCTTGTATGTGTTTTTAAACTTTGGAGGATAAAACTGAATTTCATCATTCATCACATTCTCCAATGCAGGCTTTACAATTTCCTGCATATCTACATACCACTGGAGCGAAAGTTTAGGTTCGACTACAGTGTTTGGATTTCTTTCTGAAAAACCTACTTTATGTCTGAGGTTTTCAACCTTTGCTAAAATCCCTAAAGCCTTGAGTTCTTTGGTTATAGATTTTCTTGCTTCTTCTCTATCTATTCCTATAAAAAACTGCGCTGCTTCTGAAAGAGTGCCATCATCGTTTAAGATGTCAATAATTTCTAAATTGTGTCTTTGTCCCAGTTCATAGTCATTGATGTCATGTGCAGGGGTTACCTTCAGACACCCTGTTCCAAACTCGAGATCAACATACTCATCCTCGATAATAGGAATAGGTCTGTTGACCAAAGGAACTATGGCTCTTTTGCCTTTCAAATGCTGGTATCTTTCATCATTCGGGTTGATGCATATCGCAGTATCACCCAAAATGGTCTCAGGTCGGGTAGTGGCAATGGTTACGAATTCTTCACTGTCCTCCAGTTGATAATTAACATAATACAATGCAGCATCCACTTCTTTGTAGATTACTTCTTCATTAGAGATGGTGGTTTGGGCTGTAGGATCCCAGTTTACCATTTTGTTGCCTCTGTATATATATCCTTTTTTGTGCAACCTCACGAAAACGTCAACCACCGCTTTGGATAGCTTGGGTTCCATAGTGAAAAAGGTTCTGTTCCAATCACATGACGCACCTAGGCGTTTGAGTTGGTCTAGAATAATCCCGCCGTATTTGTCTTTCCATGCATGTGCATGTTCTAGAAATTCTTCTCTGGTAAGGTTCGCTTTGGTAATTCCTTGTTCACGCAATTGGCCAACCACCTTTGCCTCTGTAGCGATCGATGCATGATCTGTGCCTGGTACCCAACATGCTTCTTTGCCTTCCATTCTTGCTTTTCGAATCAATACATCCTGAATGGTATTGTTGAGCATGTGTCCCATGTGCAAAATACCGGTTACGTTTGGAGGAGGAATAATGATAGTAAATGGCTCTTTGTCAGGATTGGGTTTTGAGTGGAAAAACCCTTTTGCCATCCATTCTTTGTAAATCTTTGATTCAACTTCTTGTGGATTGTATTTAGTCGATAAGGACATTTCGTAAATCTAAAAAAATATGTTAAAAATAAATTTGCCCTATTTGGCTAAAGCGCAATGAATAACCATCAGTGCATAGCTTTTGAACCAAGAGTAGGAATTAGGTAAGGCATCATTGTGTTGCTTTACCTGAACTTTTAAATTAATGTGCAAAAGTATAAAATATAATATCTAAGGAAATCTATACGACAAACAAAAGTGAATAGATTTCGCTATACTTGATACTCTAATGATATTTGACAATATTATTACCAACCCCAAAAGCTACATGAAAAACACAAAATCAATC
>CAXBNB010000878.1:0-1955 GCA_963976505.1 uncultured Reichenbachiellaceae bacterium | reverse complement strand
CAATGCCTTCCACCACCAACTCCTCCGTATCCAGTTCATCAACGTAGTTGGCATTTAGCTCTTTGATCATTGTACTGAAAATATCCAGATTTCTGGAAATCTCAAAATAATTATCACTGAGCTGTGAAAAGGAAAATAAAGTGATGGCACAAATGACAGCAATCCCCCCAAGCAAAAATTTCCTCATTGTAAATTTATTAGTTTGGAATTTAAACGCTTCATAGACTCAATTAGTTTGGACTCAATGAATCTATAATCGTGTATTTCTTTAGCAATGTAAATATAGGCAATAAGAAGCGATTCACTTTCTTTGTTCGAGGACAAAAGTTGTGATCTATTTAGCCTATAAGCTTCTTTTATCCTCCTTTTGATGAGGTTTCTATCTACAGCTCTTTTAAATTTCTTCTTAGAAACAGAAACCAATACTTGATCGCACTCTGTGTCTGCTGAAGATAAGTACTTAATACTAAACGGGTATATGAAAACTGATTTCCCTTTTAGGAAAATTGAGTCGATTAGTTTTTTACTACATAATCGGCTTTTTTTTGGAAAATCGAAAGTTTGGATGTTGTCAGATTCTATTCCCATACGAAGGACATATATGAATTAGGAATAGGCCGGTATTTGAGTTTTGCAGCGTTATATACCAACAATAACTACCGGAGGAAAAATAGGTTTGGCTCATTTGATTATAAAGTTAATCAAATAAGCCCTACCTCAATATTTTATTTTTTGTGTCTCTTCTCGTCAGAAACAGTCAATTTTTTTCTTCCTTTAGCTCTTCTTCTAGCTAATACTGCTTTGCCATTAGGATCAGCCATTCTAGACTTAAATCCGTGCTTATTTCTTCTTTTTCTTTGCGAAGGTTGAAATGTTCTTTTCATTATCCTGATTTTAGCTCTTAATTACCTGCTTATAAAATTCCCAAAAAAGGAATTGAGGCATATATTTTCCCCCATTTTAAAAACGGAGTGCAAAACTAAATAGCTTTTATGGATTTACAAAGGATGGCTGCTATTGTTTACCTTCTTTTTACAAACAACATTATATTGCGGTTTGATAACACGCCATTCATTTGAACCGATCCTGTATGAACTCCATAAAATACGAACTTTCTTTTTCTAATCCACTGACCCATTTCATTCAGATTACGATGCATATCAACAACATCAACACTGATGAATTGGAGTTGATATTGCCCGACTGGCGCCCGGGTAGGTATGAGTTGTCAAACTACGTCTCTAACATCAAGGAATTTCAGATTTTTAGTGAACATGGAGATGCTGTTGATTTCAGGAAAAAAGAAAAGAATAAGTGGGCAGTAAACACTGCTGAACTTAAAACCATCAAAATCGAATACAGCTATTATGCCAACAGAATGGATGCTGGAGGATCTGTAGTCAATGAAGATCAGGTATATATTAATTTCATCAACTGTTTGCTCTATTCTCCTGACATGGTTGAACAGCAGCTAGAGGTCTCAATAGATGTGCCAGTCAATTACGTTTCATCCTGCAGTCTTCAGGAAAAAGGTACCAACACTTACCTGGCTAAAAATTATGCCCAACTAGTCGATTCGCCATTCATTTCCAGTGAATCACTTAATAGGATGACTTACCATTCAGCCAACACAGAATTCAATATTTACATATTAGGCAATTGGCCATTAGAAGAAACTCAGGTGATTAATGACTTTAAGAAATTCACTGACATTCAAACCACACAAATGAATGGTTTTCCTTCGGAAAAATTTGATTTCATCATACACTCTCTTCCATATCGCCATTATCATGGCGTAGAGCACCAGAATTCCACGGTACTGGTACTCGGCCCAAATACAATGGAAAATAAAGAAAAGTACAACCTTGATTTGCTAGGTGTTGCTTCTCACGAGCTGTTTCACGCTTGGAATGTAACCAGAATTCGACCAGCAGAAATGATGCCTTATGATTACT
>CAXBNB010000877.1:0-1957 GCA_963976505.1 uncultured Reichenbachiellaceae bacterium | reverse complement strand
ACAACATAAAGTAAAAGCCCAAGATGCAACAACAAACATGGAATGATATATTGGCAGCAATGATCGACGTGCGCAAGCAGCATGGATGGTATGAAGCCGAATAAAAAATAATCCAATATTGAAGGTAAAGTCCTTTTCGCATGAAGGGACTTTACTTTTTAATGAAAAAGCAAAAAACTATAATGTACAAATAAGATTTTGGAAACATGTCAGACAAAAAAGAATTAAGAATAGGTTTGATCGGGTACGGATTTATGGGACGTACACATTCAAATGCATACAAAAGAGTTGGAGATTTTTTCCCGGAATTAGAAAGACGCCCAGTGTTAAAAGCTGTTTGTGCCAGAAACAAAGAGAGGGTACAAGCTTTTGCTGATCAGTGGGGTTATGAGTCTGTGGAAACCGATTGGAAAGCGATGATCGCTCGTGACGATATAGATGCCATAGACATTTGTACTCCCAACAACATGCATGCGGAGATTGCGATAGCAGCGGCTGCTGCTGGTAAAATGGTGCTTTGCGAAAAACCTCTTGCACGTACAGTCGCAGAAGCCCAACCTATGGTTGATGCCGTAGAAAAAGCAGGTGTTCCAAATACAGTGTGGTACAACTACAGAAAAGTTCCGGCTGTGACACTTGCCAAAAAAATAATAGACTCAGGAAAACTGGGTAAGATCTTTCATTACCGTGCCAACTTCCTTCAGGATTGGACAATCAGTCCAGAACTTCCACAGGGAGGTGAGGGCCTTTGGAGGCTAGACAATGATGCAGCGGGATCAGGTGTGACTGGCGATTTGTTGGCGCATTGTATCGATACAGCCATGTGGCTCAACGGAGGAATCAAAGATGTTTCTGCCGTTACTGAAACATTCATTAAAGAAAGAGTACACCAGGGTTCTGGTGAAGTTCAGAAAGTGGGCATTGATGATGCCTGTTTATTCCATTGCCATTTTGATAATGGCGCATTGGGCTTGTTTGAATCTACAAGATACGCCCGTGGACACAAGGCCTTATATACATTTGAAATAAATGGCGAGAACGCTTCGATCCGTTGGGATTTACATGACCTCACTCGATTAGAATTTTTTGATCATGCTGATGAATCTGAAGTTCGTGGATGGAGGTCAATACACGTTACAGATGGAGACCATCCTTATATGGATAAGTGGTGGGTGCCAGGCTTGTCGATAGGTTATGAGCACACGTTTGTACACCATGTAGCTGATTTTCTAAAAAGCCTTGAAACTGGAGAGCCATGCTCACCAACATTCAGGGAAGCACAAGAAACTCAAAAAGTTTGTGAAGCAGTATTGAACTCTGCTGCAGAAAAAAGCTGGAAAGACACAGGAGTAGAATGGTAATCCCGTTTGGGATAGCAGTTGCAGCGAAATAGAAAAAATATAATAATAAATAAAGAAACAATGAGTGAATCAATAAAAGGCTTTTGTCTTCATGGTAGGGAAAAAATCACTCCCAATTCAGAGGGAGCGCTTATGCGCAATACGTCAGTGATAGACATGGAAATACCTGCATTGAAAGAAGGGGAGATCTTGGCGAAAACTTTATATACCGGAATTTGTGGCTCTGACAATAGTGCTTCACTAGGCAAGTCCAATTTTGATTGGGTAGAAAGACCAAGAGTAATAGGTCATGAGTTCAGTGCAGAAGTATTGGAGTTAGGACCAGGCGAACATGGCGATCTAAAAGTGGGTGATATATTTACTCCATTGGCTATGTTGGGATGTCAGGACGAAGATTGTCCGGCATGTAGTGTAGCAAAATGGAATTTATGTGCTTCTAAGCAGATCATTGGATTTCATAGGAACGGTGGTTTTGGTCAGAAAGTAGTATTAGAGTCGGATAGAGTGGTAGCCTTTATGAAAGGATTGACTCCTGAGCAAGGTGCACTCGTAGAACCGTTATCTGTTGTGGTCAATGCCCTGCATAATAAATGCAA
>CAXBNB010000876.1:0-1964 GCA_963976505.1 uncultured Reichenbachiellaceae bacterium | reverse complement strand
ACTTGGCATACAACCTCCAAATTAAAACTGCGGCGAAGGGCATCAAAGTATTGCCTACCTTCAGGCCTGACAAATGTCTGGCATTGGAAGATGTGACCACTTACAATACTTATATTGATAAGTTGGGGACAGCAGCTTCTGTTGATATAAAATCTCTAGATGATCTTATTGAGGCGCTTCATAACCGCATGGAGTATTTCACTTCATTGGGTTGCAAGTTGTCTGATCATGGACTGAACAGGGTTCCTTATCAGAAGGCAGAGTGGTCTGTTATAGAGTCTAATTTCAAAAAAGTACGACAAGGTAAAAGCCTTAATGCGGATGAAATTGAACAAATCCAGACTTACATTCTTATAGAATTAGGTAAAGGCTACCACAAACAAGGATGGACAATGCAGTTTCATTTGGGAGCACTAAGAAACAACAATGAAAGGGCATTAAGAGAATTGGGGCCAGATACAGGATATGATTCTATGGGTGATTTCAGCCAGGCTCAATCCTTATCCAACTTCCTCAATACCTTAGACAATACCAACCAACTGAGTAAAACCATTTTATACAATTTGAACCCTGGGGACAATGATTTATTGGCGACTATGGCTGGTAATTTCAACGATGGACTTACACCGGGTAAAATCCAGTTTGGAACTGGATGGTGGTTTTTGGATCAAAAGGATGGCATGGAACGTCAGATGAATTCTCTGTCAAATATGGGCTTGCTGAGCAGGTTTGTTGGTATGCTTACCGACAGTAGAAGCTTTCTGTCATTTCCCCGTCACGAGTATTTCAGGAGAATCTTGTGCAATCTTCTGGGCGATGATGTGGAGAAAGGTTTGATTCCAAATGACATGGACTTGCTGGGGCAGATGGTTGAAGATATATGTTATTACAATGCAAACAAGTACTTTAATTTCGACTAATACAGTCCAAATGTCATAATTTCACTAGGTCAAACGCATTTAAAAATCATATTATCCCCTGACCTGTTCAGGGGTCTCTTAGGGTTGATAACTAACTTAAAGATGCCGCAAATTGTGCGGTAAGGAGGTTTTTTTTAAATGCGGTTGCCCTAATAGTTACACTTGTTAGGTTAGAAAATATTTTGATTTATATTTGAAAGAATTGAATCATCAACAAGGTTAAATTTTTATAAAACTATAAATGCTACATCACTATAGATCATCAGCTTTGATGAAAAACCTTCTTTTGGTAATTTGCTTGCTATCGGGTTCGTTTTTGAACTCTTGCAATCAAGTTACAAAAACAAAAACGCTATTTCTTGCGCACAGTCTGCCTCAAACACACCCGGTACATAAGGGGATCGTTTTTTTTCAAAACGAACTGGATAAAATTTCAGAGGGTAAGCTGAAAATCAAAATATTTCCTGACGGTCAGTTGGGCAGTGAGAGAGAAGTCTTGGAGCTATTGCAGATAGGCAGTATTGCCATCACCAAAGTAAGTGCTGCTGTTATGGCCAATTTCTCTCCAGAATATGAAGTGCTTGGAGTTCCATACTTATTTAGAGACAAAAAGCATCTTTTTGATGTTTTGGAAGGAGAAGTAGGAAAGGAGATGATGGAAGGAAGCAGTGACTTTTTACTGAAAGGACTGTGTTTTTATGATGCAGGAAGTAGAAGTTTTTATACCAAAACAAAACCTGTAAAAACACCAAGTGATTTAAAAGGACTGAAGATTAGAGTGATGAACCACCAGATGTCTATCGACATGGTAAATAATTTCGGTGGTTCTGCTACCCCTATGGCTTATGGAGAGCTATACACTGCACTACAGCAGGGTGTTGTCGATGGGGCTGAAAACAATCCGCCATCTTTTGTTTCTTCCAATCATTATGAGGTTTGTAAGTACTACACCATAGACGAGCACAGCAACATTCCCGATGTGATGGTGATCAGCACCAAGTTTTGGAGCACATTGTCACCACAGGAACAAGAATGGGTAAGCCA
>CAXBNB010000875.1:0-1970 GCA_963976505.1 uncultured Reichenbachiellaceae bacterium | reverse complement strand
GCGTGCAATTCCGATCAGGAAAAGAACCGGTATTGTACCTGACAAACCCAGAGGGCGTCTCACACCACAGCAGAAGACGGGTTTTGGATCATTTGAAAGAACTGAACGACCTCTACAACAATGAAGTGCAAGATCCTGAAGTAACTACCAGAATTGCGCAATACGAAATGGCCTACCGCATGCAAACTTCTGTACCAGAGGTAATGGATGTGTCGGACGAACCGGAAGAAGTCTATGAATTGTACGGACCGGAATCAAGAATCCCGGGCACCTATGCCGCCAACTGCCTACTGGCAAGAAAACTGGCAGAACGAGATGTCAGATTTATCCAACTATACCATCAGGGTTGGGACCACCACAACGACCTGCCTGACCACATCGGCAAACAGTGCAAGGATACTGATCAGGCATCAGCAGCATTGATTACTGACCTGAAGCGAAGAGGCCTACTCGATGACACTTTGGTGATTTGGGGAGGGGAATTTGGAAGAACTAATTTTTCTCAAGGAAGTGATGTCCATCGCTATGGTAGAGACCACCACCCAAGGTGCTTTAGCGCATGGATGGCAGGTGGTGGCGTAAAACCCGGTATCAGCTATGGCGAAACAGATGAGTTTGGCTACAATGTAGTCAAAGACCCTGTGCATGTACATGACTTTCAAGCCACCATCCTCCATACCCTTGGCATCAATCATGAGGCCCTGGTATTCAAACATCAGGGACGCAGGTTTCGCCTTACGGATGTTCATGGGAATGTGGTAAAAGACATTTTAAGTTAATTAGTAATCAAATCAATGTCGGTTCAGACTTATGAATACTTTGATGCAATACTTTCCTCTTTGGAATAATTTATCAATATTGCCAAGCGAAAAATAACTGTTCACCCAAAGCACTAATTCATCATTCACTTTATAAGATCATTTTCATGAAATTAATTTTTAAAAAATCTCAATCGGCTTTGTTTGCTATCTGCATTTTGTTGGCCTTGAGTACCTCCTACAGCTATGGCCAAGGGAAAAAGCCAAATTCCAAAATTGACGGTGTACAAATTGGCGTCATCACATACAGTTGGAGGTCAATGCCTAGCACCATTCCTGACATCATCAGCTATTGCAAACAGACAGGTATTAGTTCTTTGGAATTGATGGGCAATGTGGCAGAAGCTTATGCAGGAATACCTGCTATGCCTGCTCGCCTAAAAAAAGGTGCAGACATCACAGACAAGCAGCGAGCAGATCACGAAAAAGCCACCAACGAAGCGAAAGAAAATCAAAAACAATGGCGTACTACAAACACCTTCGAAAAATACAAGGAGATGAAGAAGATGTTTGACAAAGCAGGCATTAAAATACATATAGTGAAATTCTCTCCTGCCAACTGGTCAGACGATGAGATTGATTATGCCTTCAAAGCTGCTAAAATAATGGGCGCAAAAGGCGTTACGAATGAAATTGGAACTGAGGCGTGCAAGCGCTTAGGGAAATTTGCAGAAAAGCACAATATGTACGCGATCTTTCACAACCATTCTCAACCCGGAGATCCTAAATTCAGCTTTGACGAATTTCTATCTTACTCTCCCAACAACATGCTCAACTTAGATGTGGGGCATTATTATGGCTCTACTGGGAAGCATCCAAATGAAGTCATCAAGAGGCTCAACAAAAGAATAGTGAGTATTCACATGAAAGACAAAACAGGAAAAAACAACAGCGATCCCAATCAAAACAGAAACTGGGGTGATGGTGAAACACCATTAAAAGATATTTTACAGTTGATCAGGGATAATAAGTATGACATTAACTGTGACATAGAAGTAGAATATACAATTCCCGATGATTCGGATGCTGTAAAAGAAACCAAAAGTTGTCTAGAATTTTCCAGGGCTGCTTTGGCGAAATAAAACCACTCTGATGAACTAAATAGTCGTCCCTTATCAAGTGGGATTATCTTTGATTATGTATTTTCAGGGT
>CAXBNB010000874.1:0-1971 GCA_963976505.1 uncultured Reichenbachiellaceae bacterium | reverse complement strand
AAACTTCGATCTGATGAATGAGGGATAAAAATGACCTACGACAAGGAGCTTATTGATAACCACGGCTTTTTACTTTCTGTAATAGAAGAGGCTCCTTATGGCTTGATCGCTATAGATTTACTGGGCAGGATTACCATCGCCAACGATCAATCTTTACGGTTATTGAATATAGAAAAAAGTGTTGCTGATTTGGCTGGATTGAATATCATCGAGGTGATAGGGGAGTTAGAGGTACTGAAAATAAAAGTGAGTAATTGCCTAAATAAGAAGCGTAAAAAGTTTGACGTAGAAGAAGTGTTTTACAACGAAACCTATCTGACTTTTAGGGGAAGAAAAATTCACAACGGAATGATCATCACCATAGCAGATATATCATCGATCAAAGAAGCCAAACATGCAGCCCTCAATTCTTTATTGGAAGGGCAGGAGCAAGAACGAAAGCGGTTGGCAAGGGAAATTCATGATGGGATAGGTCCTATTTTATCTACATTAAAAATGAACCTGTCCAATATTGAAGGCGATGTGGAAAACCTTAGTCATGAGTTGGGAGATAAATTCAGAAAATCTTATGACATGATCGATGAAGCCGCCAATGATTTGCGGTCAATTTCTCACAACCTGATGCCCAAAGTGCTTTCTGATTTTGGTCTGATCGAAGCGCTCGAAACGCTTTGTGAAAAGATAGACGATACCAAAGGAATAGAAGTGAGTTTTATCAATTCAGGATTGCACGAACGGTTGGATGAAGTTACGGAGTTGGCATTGTACCGGATTGCTCAGGAATTGATAAACAATACATTGAAATACGCACAAGCCAACAAAATCACTCTGCAGATAATTCGGCGTGACCTGAACATCCAATTGATGTATGAAGATGACGGCAAAGGATTTTTTCCAGAAATGGTCAGCAAGGGAATTGGTTTGATGAACATAGAAAACAGGGCCAAAGCATTGGCTGGGGAAGTGATCATAGATTCTCACCCAGAAAGGGGTATGACGGCCACTATTGAGATCCCACTAAACTGATAAGGAATGGAGCAGATGAATATACTAATAGCAGATGACCACAAAATGTTCAGAGAAGGGCTGGCCGAATTGCTTAACAAGGAACACAACATGGAGGTCGTCGGGGATGTTGGAAGTGGAAAAGAAATCCGAGAACTGATAGGGCAGCAGAAAGTGGACATTATTCTGATGGATATCGACATGGGCGAAACCAGTGGTATTGAGATGACGGAAGAAATCAAGCGAGAGCACCCAGACATTAAAGTACTGGCCCTGTCCATGCATGGAGACAAAAGTTATATCATAAAAATGTTGGAAGCTGGGGCCAATGGTTACATCTTAAAAAATGCCGGCAAAGAAGAAATGATCAATGCCATTCATACTGCCGCCAATGGCAACACCTATTTCAGTAGCCAGGTGTCGGCAAAGCTTTTGGACCATATTTCTAATCCGTTACCAGCCAAAAAGAAAAAAACGGAAGACACGCCCCTCACAGACCGTGAAATTGAAGTACTTGTATTGATCAGCGAAGAATACTCCAATCCTGAGATCGCAGAGAAACTATTCATCAGTGTGAGGACTGTCGATACCCATAGAAGAAACCTACTCGATAAGCTTGGAGTGAAAAACACCGCAGGACTTGTCAAGTATGCCATTCAAAAAGGTTTTTTAGATTCCTGAGTTCAATTTGTTGAAGATGCTATTCCTCCGTCGTTGCTTATGCACAGCAGCAACCTATCACTTATAGTCAGATTGCTTCTTGCCATAATGATGTTTGAGTTTTACTAAAGGACATTGCATGTGCGTTAGAGAAAGAATTTAATCTACCCTCTGATACAAAATTGAGTCATACTTTCTGTGCATGATGTGCCGGATTCATGAATTATAAAAGCAGCGACTGCACAATTTCATACTCGCAATTTTCATCAAAAATTCCTTCTAGGTAAAATACCTAAACTTACAAGT
>CAXBNB010000873.1:0-1979 GCA_963976505.1 uncultured Reichenbachiellaceae bacterium | reverse complement strand
GTGGCACTTATGAGGATTTGATTCGTGCTAGAAAAGAGTTGACATGCCCAGTATTGAGAAAGGATTTCATCGTGGATGAATATCAGGTGGTAGAAACGAAAGCAATGGGTGCGGATGTGATGTTGTTGATTGCGGCATGTTTGTCTAAAAAAGAAATTGTTGACTTGGCCAAATTGGCAAGGCAAGTTGGTTTGGAAATACTTTTGGAGATTCATTCTGAAGCAGAATATGATGAGGATTTGATGGAGTACATCGACATTCTAGGAGTGAACAATAGAAACTTAAAAACATTTGAAACCAGTATTTACACGTCCATTAATCTGGCGGAAAAGCTTTCAAAGGATGTGGTGAAGATATCCGAAAGCGGGTTGAGAAGTATTGATGATTTGAATTTGATCAATCAAGCAGGATATAAAGGATTTCTGATTGGAGAGCAGTTTATGAAGCACGATGACCCAGCTCAAGAGTTGAAATCATTTTTAACCACTAAATGAAACATTGATTTAGATGGAAGATGACCAAGTGAAAATCGGTATGAAAGTTAAAGTTTGTGGTTTAAATACTAAATCGAATATCAAAGAGGTAATAGAAGCCGGAGTTGACTGGATTGGATTGATATTCTACTCTAAGTCACCAAGAAGTGTGGACAAAGGCGATGTGGATGCTGATTTTGTGGCCAAACTCAAAGTGATGAAAGTAGGTGTATTTGTGAATGAGGAAGAGGAAGAAGTGAAGCAGATAGCTGCAGATTTCGATCTTGAATTTTTGCAATTGCATGGAGATGAATCACCTGACTATTGTGCTAGGCTGAAGCATGCAGGACATAAAATCATAAAGGCATTTTCAGTAAAAGATAGTTTGAACGAAAACGAATTGAAGAGTTACGAGGAAGTCGTTGATTATTTTCTTTTTGATACCAAAGGAAAAAACTATGGTGGAAATGGAATGAAATTCAATTGGCAGGCATTGGAGGGCTACAAACTGAACAAACCGTTTTTATTGAGTGGTGGGCTTACAGCGGAAGATGCAGGTGATGTAGCTGGTTTAAACATTGATGCCCTATGGGGTGCGGATTTGAATAGCGGTTTTGAAATAAAGCCGGGTATCAAAAATGCAATAAAAGTTAAGGAGTTTATTAAGACAATAAGATAGATGGAAGAGAAAGAATTGACACAATTGTACCCAAATGCAAAAGGGTATTTTGGAAGTTTTGGTGGGGCTTTTATTCCCGAAATGCTGCATGCCAATGTACAGGAGCAGTATTTGGCCATCATGGCAGAGCCCAGCTTTCAGGAAGAGCTGCAACTGTTGTTGCATGACTATGCTGGCAGGCCAACGCCCTTGTACCTAGCCAAAAGGTTGTCAGAAAAATACAAAGCAAATATTTACCTCAAAAGAGAGGATTTGTGCCACACGGGTGCTCATAAGGTGAACAATACCATAGGTCAGGTTCTACTCGCAGAGCGTCTGGGAAAGAAAAAAATTATAGCGGAGACGGGAGCTGGTCAACACGGTGTGGCTACTGCTACGGTCTGCGCATTGAAAGGGTTGGAATGCAAGGTGTTCATGGGAGAGCTTGATATTCAACGTCAGGCGCCAAATGTAGGGCGTATGAAGCTTTTAGGAGCTGAGGTGATCCCAGCATTGTCTGGCAATAGAACGTTGAAGGACGCTACCAATGAGGCGCTCAGGTACTGGATCAACCATGCATCCGACACGCACTACATTATTGGATCGGTGGTAGGGCCACATCCTTACCCCGATATGGTGGCTCGTTTTCAATCTGTGATCAGTGAGGAGATGCGAAAACAACTCTTGGAGAAAACTGGCAATGCCTTGCCAAACAAGGTGATCGCCTGCGTAGGTGGTGGCAGCAATGCTACAGGTGCATTCTTTAATTACATTGAAGACGCGGGGGTAGAATTAATTGCAGCAGAAGCAGCTGGACTGGGTATTGATTCGGGTGAATCTGCAGCGGC
>CAXBNB010000872.1:0-1982 GCA_963976505.1 uncultured Reichenbachiellaceae bacterium | reverse complement strand
TAAAAACTATAATCTCTGGCTGCAATATTCAAACGCAAAGACAATGAAGAAAATTGAGTCGTGTAATTATTTATTGCGGATTCACTCTCCAGCCCTCTGTAAATATGTCGTAAATCGACAAAAAGGTTGTGCCGTAACCTATAAGAAGCAGTAAGGTCAACGAATAAAAGCTTGTTGGAAATACCATCTCCGGTGCTATATCCATAATCAGTTTCTGATCTTACATTATTGATCCTTGAATTGTATGATTTTAACACATCACTGCCAAAGTTTTCACCCTCAGGGTCGCTTCCATAATTTGACTGAATCACTTTTGCCGTGAGGTAAACTTTTTTCAAAGGCTGGTACCTGGCTATGAAAATCATTTCTTTAAAATTAGCACCCAATGGATGTGCTAATGGCTGACGGTATTGGGTGTAATTCGTGAAAATGGACTCGTGAGAATAAGTAAAAGGACGCCCATAATTGTACTCAGCCTGAAGGTCAAGATGCGGTATTTTAAATACATCATAATACTTGCCTCCGAGTTGATAAGCATATTTATTCCCCCACCAACCATTACCGGATTTCAATTCCCCCACGATCAACTCATCCAATATAAATTGCCCGTAAAATGAAATCCTTTTTTTTGCATTCCACTTAAAATCTAGCCCCAAAAGTGCATTGTCTGGACTGCCTGTTTGCTGCTCAATTGAGCTGTAAAATATTACAGGGTTCAAATAATTGAATTCGATTGCCGTACCTGTACTGTCTCCTCTATGGAATACCACAGATTCAAAAATTCCAAAATTTAACTTTTTAGATACATTGAGGCTCAAATGATGAAGCGTCATAAATTTTTTCGGAAATTCTTTCGTCCCCAAAGAACCCGTAGCAGTATAAGGTGCATCGGCTGTTAACTCAGCATACAAATTGGTGTACTGCAGCTTCCATATCTTAGTTTGGATTTTGATAAAAGGATAGGAAGCAGAAATGTCGGAAAGAAGAAGTGACCTGTATCCATTGCCTACAAAATTGCGATCATGTCCAAACTGAATGCCAATGTGTTTGGTAGCATCAAATTGTATATACCCCCTTGCTGTGAAAAAATCATACCCATTTCCTCCAAACAGCTTCCAAAACCCTTCGTTCGGCACTATACCTCTACTCGAAGAATAATCTTGAACATATTTTGGAAACACTGCCTGGTTCTCTGTTAAAAAGGTATAAAAAGAAACCTTATTGTCGATTTTTCCCCGAAGCTCTACTCCTCTTGAGTTGATGTATGGACTGGATGCACTATTGGCATCACGCCCGGCACTAAAATATAGAACAGGTTTTACATGTAAGTCAAAATCCTTGGTGTCCACATGCACAAAATCAGGTTTCTTCTTATAAAAGACCTTTAAGAAAGGCTTCTCACTGTCCTCGTTTCCATTTTTAAAATATTCCCAATTGTCTGTTTTTAAGAATTCTATATTGGCTTCATCAAATGAGGAAGCATTGTATTCCAGCGAATCTATAAAACCAGCAATCGATTTTCTTTGATAGGGCTTAAATGAAGAGTGAATTTGATCCTGTGACAAATCTGAATTTAAAACCTGATATCGATCAATCAAATAATAGTAGTCAGCATTCAAAGGAGCATACGCGCTTTGAGCATTTGTACATAGGCTCAAAAAAGACATCCCAACAATTAAAACACAGTATTTGATTCTCATTTATCCAAACTCCTTAAGCAGCAAATATTTTGAAATAATTTGGAATGAGCTAATTACTGGCTGCATGAAAATCTTTTTTACGATCTTTCTCTTTAATTCTTCATATTCATTTGTGTTTTAATCTATTCTTTCTACTTTTGCACTCCTTTTTAGGAAAATAGAACAGAATCAAACATCAGATAAGATGAAAAAAGACATACATCCAGAATACAAAGAAATCGTTTTCCACGATACATCAAGTGACTTCAAATTTATCACTAAGTCAACCATGACATCTAGTGA
>CAXBNB010000871.1:0-1983 GCA_963976505.1 uncultured Reichenbachiellaceae bacterium | reverse complement strand
CTACCGCATGGGTGTCTTCTAAACCAAACCCTTCCAAGTGTACCCCCGGCTTTCCATTTGGAATGCCATCTCCATCGGGATCTGGATAGGCTACTAAATAGGGTGGGGTCAGCACCCATATTTTTCCCCGTCCCAAACAAACACTGGTGGCTATGTTGAGCCCTGTGATGGCATCCGTAGATTTGTCATAGATTCCATCCCCATTGGTGTCTTCGAAAATTGTGATTTTATCAGCACCTCTGGCTCCATTTGGCGGTGGTTGCGGTACTTTGTCAAATACTGCCCGCACGTGATTGTCGATATCCACCACTTTCACGCCTTCGGGATAGGGATATTGGTTGTATTGTACCACCCAAAGTCTTCCTCTGTGGTCAAAATTGAGTTCCACCGGCTGGTGGATTTGCGGTTCTGCCAAGATCAGATCTAGTGCAAGACCATCAGCCATTTTAAAATTTTGACTGGCAAGATCGGCAGGCGTTGATTTTGTATCATCGGATTGAACGCCTCTGCCTTCAAATGCTTCCATGTAAGCTTTCACTTCCTCATTGCCTGCTATTTCTTTCAGGGGCACATTTCGGGAAGGTTGGTTTTGATCGGAGCAACCGACCAAGGCCATAATGGCTAAAAGAAAAAGGCTGTCAAAAAAGCCAAAAGTATTGGCGTCTGATTGTGTCGATTTGAGTGGCATCAATAGGAGTACTATGTATTCAAAATAGATTTGTATTGTAAACCTAAAAATAACTCAAAATCATTTAAAACCTGAGCATGATTGACATTTGATCCATGAGCAGAATAAAGGGGTTACCTTCAATCTGTATTGTAAGAGTTGATGGGAATCAGTTTTTTGCCAACGCACTGTAAACGATTTTTTCTAGCTTGGTATTGATGTCGTTGTTGTGGGGTGATTGCAGCACTTGTCGCAATTGAATGACAATCATATCATTGGTTGGATCAATCCAAAATACGGTGCTAAAAGCTCCAGACCAACTATAAGTGCCATTTGGTCTGATAGGGTCATTCTCTGCAACGTCGAAACCATAGCCAAATCGGGCTTGACCCCAAGGGTAGGAGATGGTGTCAATTTGATCTTCATGCATTGACTGGGCTGTCTTTGCTTTTAAAATGCGAGTGCCATTGAGCAACCCATCATCCAACATCGCTTGACAGAAAAGGAAATAATCACGTGCAGTACCAGTCATTCCACTACCACCTGAAAAATAGGTTTTGGCTCCTTGCACAGGGTAATTAGGAGAGTAAAAAGGTTCTAAGGATGGTAAATTATAGAATTCACCGTCGGCATTGGAAATGAATGCTTTCGTGAGTTTTTGTGAAAGGGAATCATCAAAATAAAAGTCGAAATGATCCATTCCCAGCGGTTGGGTGATGTTTTCTCTGATGTAATCGTCTAATTCAACTCCGGAAGCTACCTCGACTACTCGGCCTAAAACATCTGTATGTAAACCATACAACCATTTTGCTCCCGGTTCATGCATCAATGGCAGGTCGCCTATTTTCTCCATGGTATTTTTGATGGTCCAAGGTTGATGGGTACTTAAATCCGGGATACCGTTTTTAGCCAATATTGCTCCACTAACTGGTGGATTCATAAACCCGTAAGGAACTCCTGCAGTATGTGTGAGTAGTTGGTGAATGGTAGGAGTAGTGCGGGAAGGCTTGCTTGTCCATGTTGAATCCGCCGGATTGAAATCCACAAGCACTTCAGTTTCATTGAAAGAGGGGATGTATTTACCGACTGGGTCATCTAGCTTGATCAAGCCAGCTTCTACCAGTTGCATTGTTGCTACTGAAACCAACGGCTTAGTCATTGACGCCATTCGAAATAGATGATCTTTTCGATAAGGATTTGTTCTCGATGAGTCAGACCATCCCACTTCTGATTCGTAAATGATTTTTCCATTTTTGGCAATGAGGGTTACCGCCCCGGGATATTTTTTAGCGTCAACGAATTCCAAAACCATTGTT
>CAXBNB010000870.1:0-1990 GCA_963976505.1 uncultured Reichenbachiellaceae bacterium | reverse complement strand
TGTGGCTATGGGAGTCGATGGATTGTTGATTGAAAGTCACCCTGACCCTTCAGTAGCCAAATCAGACGCAGCACAGCAATTGAATTTTGATCAATTCACTTCCATGTTCGAAAGCTTACAACCTGTAGCCAATGCTGTTGGTAGAAACATTATCTAAAGCTTTATACTTTTCTACATTCAAATTTTTAACTGTATAAATGAAACCAACATTATTAGTTCTTGCAGCAGGAAGAGGAAGCCGATTTGGTGGAGCAAAACAAGTGAGTGAGATGGGTCCATCGGGAGAAACCATTATGGAATACAGCATCCACGATGCACTTCAAAGTGGTTTTGGCAAAGTGGTCTTGGTTATCAATAAACAAGTTGAAGCCGATACCATTGAAATCATTTCCAATACAAATATTGACCCTTCACTGATTTCTTATGCTTACCAGGATTTATTCGTTGAACATATCAGCGATGACATTCAAGCTAAAAGATTGAAGCCTTGGGGCACTGCACATGCCATCTTAGCATCAGAAAAATTGATTGACACCCCATTCGCCATGATCAATGCAGATGATTTTTATGGTCGTGATGCATTTAAGACAATGGCAGATTTCCTATCCACCATTGCCTTAGAAGATGTATCGAAATACAGCATGGTTGGTTATGACCTGATCAATACGTTATCGGATAACGGCAAAGTTTCCAGGGGAATATCTGTGAGCGATGACAATGGTTATTTGACTTCAATTACTGAAACCCACGATATTTTCGCCAATGAAGGAAAAATTTTATGTTCTAATGGTTCTGACGAAAATGTGGAAGTAAAAGAAGGTCTGGCATCAATGAACTTCTGGGGTTTTAGTCCCAATCTGTTTGCAGAAATGCACGAACAATTCAAAGCCTTTCTTTCTACTACACCTGACCTGACCAAAGACGAATTTCAAATTCCTACTGTCATTGACAAAATGATAAAGGATGGTAAAATAACTGTTTCGGTGTTGCATTCAAGCGCCAAATGGTTTGGAGTTACCTACAAAGAAGACAGACCTGTTGTGGTAGAGAAGTTAGCAGAATTCGTCAAAGAGGGAAAATACAAAAGTCCTTTGTGGGGATAAAATGATTGGTCTCCAACTCATTCTTTGTGGCTTTTTATTTAACTCGATTGAATTTTCCGTATTGCAGTATGATATATTTCCAAAAGTAGAAAACACTCTTCAAATGTCTAACAAAATCTCCATAGGCGATACCATTCCAAGCTTTACTTTGCTGAATCAAAACGGCGAATCGGTTTCCTCAAAAGACAAAATAGGCAATCCTTTGGTAATCTACTTTTACCCAAAAGACGACACACCTGGCTGTACCAAGGAAGCTTGTTCCTTTCGAGATCAATATGATGTTTTTGGAGAATACGGTGCTGAAATAATTGGCATTAGTTCGGACTCACCCGCTTCACATTTAAAATTTGCTAAGAAATACAATCTGAATTTCACCCTACTAAGCGATGAAAAAGGTGAGGTGGAAAAACGCTTTGGAGTCCCTCGAACAGTATTAGGACTTATTTCTGGTCGGGTCACTTACATCATAGATAAAAACGGAATTGTCGTACATATATTCAATTCCTTATTCAATGCCGAGAAGCATGTGGAAGAGTCCCTCCGCATCATCAAATCACTCAACTAGAGTATTCTACATTTGACACCCTTTCCCAAAATCTTATTGATGGCTTTGATTGGAGTATTCGAAGGGTTTTATTTGCAATCATCTACGTCCTAAAATCAAAAACATGTCTAATAAAACAGCAGTAGTATCCGGTGGAACCAAAGGAATTGGTAAGGCCATTGTTTTCAAGTTAATGAAGAATGGATTTGATGTAATCACCTGTTCCCGAAATCAAAATGATTTGGATGGGCTCAAATCCGAAACCCTTACAAACAACTACGAAGGAACACTTTATACTTTTAAAGCTGACGTATCGAAAAAGGATGAGGTATATGCTTTTGCG
>CAXBNB010000869.1:0-1992 GCA_963976505.1 uncultured Reichenbachiellaceae bacterium | reverse complement strand
GCAATTTATTGCTGATCAGGACAATGATGGAATCCAAGACATTCTTGTCTCGAACGGAGGAGATGTTACAGCTGAACCTTATGATGGAAACCGCCCAACAGGCTGGTTGATGGTAATTAGTAGTAAGGCGGGAAAACTCCTTGCAAAAGCACCCATGCCTGATGGAAAAGAGATCTACATGTCAGTTTTGGTGGATGATATCGATAACAATGAAGTGTTAGACATTGTATATGGATCGGGTGGTGAAACTGTTGGAGGAAGCCTTTTCCGAACAACTTTACCTGATCTAATGAAAGAGGATATTTCACATTCTACTTTAATGGCAACCGGTGATACAAAAGGATTTATTGGGCCACCTGTTTTGGCTGATATTAATAAAGACGGTGTTAAAGATATAATTGTCAACTCTGTTGATGGAAGATTAATGGCCTTTGATGGAGTGACGAATGAAGTAGTTTGGGGTGGAAAAGTTCCAAATACTGAAGCCTATTCCTCTTTGGCTGCTGGTGATGTTAACGGAGACGCAATACCGGATTTCTTCACACTTTTTGCTATTGGTGTTTGGCCCAAGCTGGAGAGCATTAGACTTTTTTTGGTTGATGGTTCAAGGGGTAAAATCATCTTCACTGACAGTATTGGGTTTTATCAGATGAGTACGCCTTTATTAGGTGATTTCAATTCCGATCAGCAAGTTGATGCCTTACTCAATGTCAACTTTTTCTTACCAAATGATAAAGGTGAAAAAACAATCCATAACACTATGTTGGTTTACGATTTTGCAAACAGCAATAAGTACGCACTTGTAGAACCCATGGTAGGCTCCAATGTGGCGTCAACTCCATGGGTAGGTGACTTGGATGATGATGGTTTCTTGGATATTATTTATTGTAATATGACCACACCCGATAAAGTTTACACCTTTGATGGTATGCGCGTAATTAGAATTAAGACGAAACTACCAGCAAGTAACAAACTCCCATGGGGTGGATACATGGGTAACGATCATACTGGAGTATTTGGGAATGATTAAACTCATAATAAGTGTAATTTGGTGTTTCTGTAAATGTTGAACAAGTAGGGTCTAACTAGGAAGAAAAAGATGAAACTAAAGGCTTGGGCTTTAGTTTGTACATACATGACTCAATTCATTAGCTTCTTAAGTGAGAAGTATATTTATAGGTGCAATAAATAACTTTTATAAAAATTTCCTGAAAGCCAATAACAATAGAAATATCCACTCATCTTCTGTGAGGATAGAATTTTACTTGGCTTTTGCTCAGAGGAAATTATTCCGAGAATAAATTATAAATAATATGAAAGATTTTAAATCTTTTGCCTCTTACATATGTAGGTAGAATTAATCATATGAATAGTTGAAAAAATTTGTTTATGTATTGTTAATGCAGTTTCCATTGCATTGGGCAATTTGTCAGGAGTCTATAATTATATCTGGGAGTTTTAATAAAGTCGCTTTATCAGAAGTTATTGATAAAATTGAAGCTGAATACCCTAGTCAAAAATTCTACTATCTAGATGAATGGATTGAAAACGTAAAAGTTTCCGGGGAATTTAACAGCACGCCAATTTATGAAGCCATGGATATCATGTTGGTGGGAACTGGTCTGCGTTTTTCCAACCATGGAAATGGAGTGATGTCCGTGGTTAAAACGACCTCATTAACCTCTTTTGGTTACGAAAATACCAAGAATAAGGACAATCATAAAAAGGTATTTGGAAACCCTTCATTCAAGCCAGAAGGAAAAGTGAATCTAACTGGAAATATTAGGGATGGTGCCAATGCGGAAGGCATTATTGGAGGTTCGATTTATATTGCCGAACTTGAGAGTGGTGTGACAACTGATATTAATGGAGCCTATTCATTGAACCTAGAGCCAGGAGAATATCATTTAAGATATGCATATATTGGATACCAAGAAGAAAACCTCGTTGTGGGGCTATATGAAAACGCTAGCTTAGATGTGGATTTGTTCC
>CAXBNB010000868.1:0-1999 GCA_963976505.1 uncultured Reichenbachiellaceae bacterium | reverse complement strand
AATAAGCTGCTGATTTTGAATGGGCACGGGGGGAATAATTTCAAACAAATGATCCGTGAGTTGCATATTGAGTATCCAGATGTGTTTGTATGTACGATGGATTGGTGGAGGGCATTTGATCCACATGCCGTCTTCGATGAGCCGGGAGATCACGCCGGAGAACTAGAAACCAGTGCGGTGATGCATATTAAACCGGATTTGGTATTGCCTCTTTCTGAAGCAGGCGATGGTGCTGAAAGAAGGTTTAAAATCAAAGGGTTGAAAGAAGGATGGGTTACCGCTCAACGGCAGTGGACTGCTGTCACCAAAGATACTGGTGTCGGCAATCCGGCTTTGGCAACTAAGGAAAAAGGCGAAAAATACCTAAAATTGGTTACTGACGAAATTGGAGACTTTTTGGTGGAATTGGCAGCCGCTGACTTGGATGATATGTATGGTGATTAAGTGCTGTTTTGCTTAGGATTTATTTTGATATTTTCTAGGATTGATTCCTGTATATTTTCTAAACTGTTTGTTGAAATTGGCAATACTCTCATAACCTGAATCAAATGCTATTTCTGAAATGCTTTTGTCTGTAGTGGACAAAAGTTTACAAGCATGACCAATTCGATATTCATTCAAATAAGTGATAAATGTACGCCGAGTTATTTTCTTGAAATACCTACAAAACGCAATTTCAGTCATGCTCAGCAGTCCAGCTACTTCAGCCAGTTTTATTTGTTGTTTAAAATTTCCGAACACAAATTCATAAATGGTGTTGATGCGTTGGTATTCTTTGAGGTTTATTTTTGGCTGAGAACCGGGAGAAGTCAACAATTCTAGGTTACTGGTTTTTGACAATTCATTCAAAATAGACAAAATAGTGATGAGTCTTTCAAACGGTTTCAGTTCAAACATCTGTTTGAACTTGTCATGATTTTTTAACCCTATCTCGTTGTGAAATTTTAATCCATATTTCGCTTTTTCCAACAATATATGGATTGACTTTGTTTCTGGAATATTACTTACAATTTTATCAAGGATGTCACCATTCAGTTGGATCACAAAAGCCTTGTTTTCATCGTTATGATCGCTGGTAAAACAATGAGGTAAATTAGGACCAAGCATAAAAAAACTACAATGTTCGTAAGCTGTAGTTTTATCCCCTATGATACCTCGTCCAGTACCCTCTCTAAACAATATCAACTCGTATTCCGGATGAAAATGAAACAGTGGATTGAAGGTGTCTTTCATAAAGAAAGAAGCACTCTCATCTATTTCTACTTTTTGGTACAATGGTTCCATTGTATATTATATAAACTATTATAGCTAATTAAGTTCGGTAAAATAGTTTAAATAGTATGGTTATCCAAGAAAATATGAGTGGTAATCTTGAAATCTTATGGGTTAATTTGATTGCTATATTACCAACCCTTACAAGGTTGTAGAACACTATCACTATTTACACTTATGACCGACTTTTTCGAAACTTTGAGAAGAACAATAAAAGGTGAAGTCCTTGACGATGAATACACCTTGGGCATGTACTCTACTGATGCCAGTATTTATCAGATAAAACCAAAGGTGGTTGTTTTTCCTAAAGACGAAGAGGATGTAATTTCTGCGGTTGAAATTGCTAGTAAAAGCGGCATCACCATTTTACCACGTGGTGCTGGTACCAGCCTGGCAGGACAAACAGTTGGTTCATCAATTGTGTTGGATTTTTCCAAATACATGAACCAGATAGTAGAAATAAACGAAAAGGAAAAATGGGTGCGGGTTCAGCCGGGTATGGCGAGAGACGATCTGAATGCAGTGGTGGCTCAATACGGGTTGCATTTTGCTCCAGATCCCGCCACCAGTAGCCGCGCCAATGTAGGAGGAATGGTCGGTAATAATTCGTCAGGCACAAAAAGCATAATTTATGGAAAAACGGTTGATCATGTGCTTGAAGTGAAAGCACTTTTGGCAGATGGTACAGTCATTCATTTCAATGAAAAGGAGAAAACTGAAATAGAAC
>CAXBNB010000867.1:0-2002 GCA_963976505.1 uncultured Reichenbachiellaceae bacterium | reverse complement strand
AAAAGGCCTAGAAGAAGGAGATGAAAGAGCCATCAATGGCACTTTCAATATTGATGCAGCAGCACAACTGGCAGGCAAACCCAGTATGATGAACCCTGAAGGAGGAGTAGTAATGACTGGGCACAATCATGGTGGCATGTCAGCTGATAAGAAAGGCATGAATATAACAAGTAATACTTTGGAAACTAAAAACAAAGAAATACAACCGGTGGCCATTAACAGTAATACTAAAGAAGCGCTCAAACCGCTATTTATTTCATACTTTGAACTTAAAGATGCTTTGGTTAAGGATAATTTACCTGAAGCACAAGAATCTGGCAAGAGTTTGAGACAAGCCATTTCCAAAATCAACATGTCACTCTTCACAGGTGAATCCCATGATGTATGGATGAAATACAGCACTGAGATAAAGTCAGCTTTGCAACACATCGAACATTTTACTTCAATTGAAGAATTACGGACCTCATTTCAAAGTATCTCAGAAAACGTAATAAACCTGAGTAGAAGCTTTAAGCCTATTGAAGAAACTTTGTTTGTACAACATTGTCCAATGGCCAACAGCAACAAAGGAGCCTACTGGCTGAGCATGGAAAAAGACGTGCAAAATCCATATTTCGGACAAGGCATGTTGACCTGTGGGGAAGTAAAGTCAACAATAAAATAACATCCAGCTCTAGTTTAGAGCCAATTTTATCTAATAACTAAAAATGAAAGATTGCTGTCAAACCAATAAAAAAAAGCCTGATTCAAAAGTCATGAAATGGATCAAAAGATCATTTTGGGGCATCATCATCCTATTGGTAATCAGCATGGCTATTATTCAAATATTTAAACTTTAAAAACAATTAGCATGAAAAAAACAATTCTTTTGGTTTCACTGGCTTTAGTAAGCTGGGGAGCATTTGCACAACACAATCATTCGCATGATGAGGACGCTGTAAGAAAAAATAGCACTGAGGCGATGGCACCTATGTTTAAGGACAAGAATCTAGGAATCGCTTATGAGAAATATATTAACCTCAAAAATGCACTCGTTGCATCTGATGTAATGAAAGCAAAAAATATTTCTGCTGAACTTTTGTATTCACTTCAAGAAGTTAAAAAATCCGAAAAAGCGTATTCAGCATCCAAATCTCTAGCAAAGGCTGTAACTCTTGAAGACCACCGCAGGGAATTTTCCATCCTTAGCAAGGAGATGGCTGTCTTGGTTAAATCAAATAAACTCTCCATGGGAGCTGTGTATCTTGAGTTTTGTCCAATGGCCAATGATAACAAAGGTGGTTATTGGCTCTCCAACGAGTCAGTAATTGAAAATCCATATTTTGGCGATAAAATGCTCAACTGTGGAAGTGTAAAAGAAACAATCAACTAAAACTCCTTTCCAAACATTTGGGGTGGCTGATACTTTTTAAATCTTTCACCTCAAACTTTTGGAAGTAAATTTTCCTTGTTATGAAAACCATTCAAACATCTATACATAGAACCTGTCTAACACTGATAGTAATGCTATTCGTGATTCTAACGTCATACGCCCACAAAGGACACGAGGAGAAAAAAGATAGTACCCAGGTAGTAGAAACGAGTCAACAAGAAGGGCATGAAGAACACCCTGAAGCTAAGACCGACCACCACGATGCAACGGAAAAACATGCACATGATGAAACTAAAGTAGCCGCAGACTTGGCCGACTTCCCAAACCTCCACCCCCTGATAGTACATTTTGCCATTGTACTACTTGTGGTTGGTGCATTTTTACAAGTTTCCAACATCTATTTCCTCAAAACTGAAATAGCATGGATCGCTTTCGGGATGGTAGCAGGTGGTGTGCTGGCAGCCTATCTGGCTGGAAGGTCTTTTCACCCGCATACCCATGGCCTTACTGAACATGCCAAACTCGTTTTGGAGCAACACGACTACTGGGCCGACATGACCATTAATTTCGGAATAATCGGTGCAATTGTTCAGGCTATCAATTTGTTTATCTTTAATAGCAAGATTTGTA
>CAXBNB010000866.1:0-2006 GCA_963976505.1 uncultured Reichenbachiellaceae bacterium | reverse complement strand
GGAATGATCCGTCGGATACATCCATTTTGATGTTTGAGTTGATTGATAAGAATGGAAAAGAGTTGGATTATTTTCGAACTGGGGCTTCAGATGTGATGAAATGGATCGTTTCTTGGCAAGATGATTCTACGGTTGTAATGTATAGTGCAGATATTGGGTTATTTGCTTTGAGTGTTTCTGAAAATAAAAAGCTGATTCCTGCTACTCTTAACAGAGATATGAGTTTGACTGTAGACAAGGTCTACAAGCAAAAATATAACCAACAAAGGAGACCTACGCTGCAAGAAGAGGAGTGGAATTAAAATAAATAATTCATGAGTAAATTAGTAATAATAGATTATGGGGCGGGCAATGTGCAATCTGTCAAGTTTGCATTGGAAAGACTGGGTATTGCTCCTGTGTTGTCAAAAGACCATGAGGTAATTTCCTCAGCCGATAAAATTATATTTCCGGGAGTTGGGGAAGCCCGAAGTGCGATGAAAGCCATCAACTCCAATGGATTACAAGACCTGATTCCAACTTTGAAGCAACCGGTTTTGGGTGTGTGCCTTGGCATGCAATTGCTTTGTGCCCATTCTGTTGAAAGAAATACCGATGGAATTGGCGTTTTTCCATTGACAGTAGAAAAAATGACTGGAGACATCAAAGTGCCTCACATGGGATGGAATCAAATCACCGATTTGAAGAGCCCTCTGTTCGATGGGTTGAAAGAAGGGGAGTACATGTATTTTGTACATGGGTATTTTGTGCCTGAGTCACCTTATTCTATAGCCACAACCGACTATGGAATTCCGTATGCTTCGGCCATACAAAAAGACAATTTTTTCGGTTGCCAGTTTCACCCTGAAAAGAGTAGTGACGCTGGACAAAGGATATTAAAAAACTTTTTAGAATTATAAATGAGGACGAAATCTCAAAACCATCAGCGCATTGTCGGATCTGATCCGGCATTTTTTGGAAAAAGATAAAATGCTGACCATAGTAGAAGATCCCAGAACATGTTTGGGAAATTACTGTTTTGAGATTTATAAACATTAAAAACATGATTAGAATAATCCCGGCCATAGACATTATTGACGGTAAGTGTGTAAGGCTTACCAAAGGAGATTACAACCAAAAGAAAATCTACAACGAAGATCCACTCGAAGTAGCCAAAGAATTTGAAGACAATGGGATCAAATACCTCCATTTGGTAGATTTGGATGGTGCAAAATCCGCAGGAATAGTGAACTGGAAGGTATTGGAAAAAATAGCCTCCAACACATCTCTTTCCATAGATTTTGGTGGTGGGATCAAGGCCGATGAAGACATCAACATTGCGTTTGAAAATGGTGCAGCTCAAATCAATGTGGGAAGTACTGCCGTAAAAAACAGACCTCTTTTTATCAAGTGGTTGTTGAAATACGGATCGGATAAAGTGATCCTGAGTGCGGATGCAAAAGATGAAAAAATCGCGATAGGCGGCTGGCAAGATACCACTGACACGGATATTTATGATTTTATTGGCAGCTTTCAAAATGTCGGATTGCAATACCTGGTAAGCACCGATATCGATAAAGATGGCATGTTGCAGGGAGCTTCCCTTGACCTTTACAAAAATATATTGGAGAAATATCCTGAAATGAAAGTAGTAGCCAGTGGAGGCATTACGGAGTTGTCGGAAATAGATCCATTGGTGGAAATAGGTGCAGATGGTGTCATCATCGGCAAAGCCATCTATGAAAATAGAATCACTTTAAAAGACCTGAGAAAATATGCTAACTAAAAGGATCATACCTTGTCTGGATGTAAAAGACGGCAGAACGGTGAAAGGTGTCAACTTCGTCAACTTGGTTGATGCAGGGGATCCGGTAGAACTTGCTGCCATTTACTCGGAAAATGGTGCTGATGAGCTGGTCTTTTTGGACATTTCCGCTACGGGTGAAAAACGCAAAACTTTGGCCAACATGGTGCAAAATGTAGCGAGAAAAATCAGCATTCCTTTTACCGTAGGTGGTGGAATATCA
>CAXBNB010000865.1:0-2007 GCA_963976505.1 uncultured Reichenbachiellaceae bacterium | reverse complement strand
TGCCTTTTTAATCCAAAAGTCAAGATCTTCTTCTGCATCAAAACCCGTCGGGTCAATGAAAAGAAACCCTCTCATGGTGCTCCCAGTAAAATCCATTTCCTTGCTGCCTTTTTTAAAAATGAGTTGGTCGTGAGAAGCCTTACCAACCCGCACCATCAACCGATCAAAGCCCGTCTTTTTATCAATATCCAATCCGACGCACATTTTATGGTTCACCATAAAAATCAATCCACCCATCATCTTTTTTTCATCGGTAACATTCGAATTTCTCAGTCGCTGACGTATGCGATCTGCAGTATGTTCACTGTAGGCCATAAATAAGTATTTATGATTTTAGCTGTTGGAGTGAAAAGCTACTTTATTTCCTTCTGTATCTATAAAATGAGCCATAAACCCATTAGACCCTATTGATGTTTTTGGAAGCACAATCTTCCCTCCTGCATCTTCTACCCTTGACAAGGGAATAGAGAGGTCATCTCCCCCATTAAGGTAAACCAATGTCCCCTTATCTGAGGGCTCGAAATCAGGTGCTAAAGCAATCGCACCACCTATGCCATTTTCCCAATCAGCAGGAAAAAAAGCCATAGTCGTACCCATCTCTTCCATCGACATGATTTCCATCTTTGCTTCAAGTACTGCTTCATAAAATGATTTTGCTCTTTCAAAATCTGTTACTGGAATTTCAAACCAACTGATCGCATTTTTCATGATGTTACTTTTTTATAGTTAAACATAATATGCCCATATGACGATTCTAGTTATCGATAATGGACATTTCACAAAGTTTTATTCTACAAATTATCGTAAACCATCCAATTTCACAACTCTTGAGCCATTTTGAACAGGTTCTTGCTCTATGGATATTGATGGGCCTTCACGTATAGTAATAAAAAAACCACCCTTATCAAGGGTGGTTTTCAATTTTACAAATTAGATAATGTGCCTATTTAATTATAATTCAAGTTTTGGCTGAGTTTGTTGGAAGCCAAGTCAATCTCCTGCTGTGGTATTGGTCGCAAATAATGATGTGCTGCCAAGCCACTTGTTGTAGTCCATGGGTTCATTGCTTTTGCCCTGTCTATCAATTTACCAGTCCTTTTCAGGTCATACCATCTCATGTACTCGCCCATCAGTTCTCTTGCTCTTTCGTCCAAGATCATGTCAATGTCGATGGTACCTGCAGTAGCTCTGTAAGAAACAGTAGTCATAGATGAAACATTGGCTGGATCAGCTGCCTGCAAAGGAGTAGCTCCTGCATTGGCACCTAAAGCCCTGTCAACTACCCTGTTGTAATGCACCTCTGCTCCTCCTAGATCTCCACCAGTTGCACCTTTCACAATAGCCTCGGCAGCAATCAAATATGCCTCCGCCGAACGGAATAAAGCAAAGTCGAATGTTCCAAAACCATCACCATAAGGAATATTTGGTTCGAAAAATTTCCACATCAATGGTTGTGCATTGTTTCCATGGTATGCCGAGCTGCTAATAGACTGAAATTCATCGGTATTGATCACCGAATAACGCAAATCACCGCCTACATCCATTCCACGCTCTGCAGATGTAGTAGCTGGATTGTCCCATGGCCTGAATTCCACCACGACATCTCCTGCAGAAATGTTGATAGGAGTCACACCAGTCTTAGGAGTGAAATTAGGAACATCTATCAAAGCATAAAGCTTGCCTAGGAAATTATGATTGTACCTTGTATCAAGATCCGTATCATACATCCTGTATATAGATGGTGTAGCTATGAATTTACCCAAATACCTGTTATAAAACGATGATCTGGCTACTTCACCCGGTACATCTGTTCCTCCTCCAAAGGCATGATGATAGTCATTACCTCCTTCCGATTCATTATCCAATCCATTGATCTGAATATTGTCAGTAAATTGTACTGCAAATACTATTTCATTATTCTTAGCATTCTGAGTACCCGGATTATTGGTTTCCAATAATGGGTTTTCATTCCTCTTTGGAAATAAATCAGTGTATTTGGCTGCCAAA
>CAXBNB010000864.1:0-2008 GCA_963976505.1 uncultured Reichenbachiellaceae bacterium | reverse complement strand
AAAACAGCTACAGCTGCCCCACCAATACTCACCAGCAGTCTTTTGAAGTTCTTTTTTGATAAATGATGGACTAACACAAAAATCGTATGTATTTGAATGAAAACCAATAGCCAAGGATTCAGTCATTTATTAAATGAATTCATTATTTTTGATATTAAAAGGCTCAAGACATGGAAGAAAATAAGTTATCCTTTGAAATAGAAAAAGATGGAGATCAATTTCACTCGTGGTGTCCTCAACTACCGGGTTGTCATTCGCATGGCGCAACCGTCAATCAAGCCATTTCAAATCTAAAAGATGCTGTCTACCTTTATTTGGAAGTTGTGATGGAAGAACAACTCATTAAAAAATCTCTTGATTTAGCAGTTTGAAGGCAAAAGAACTTATAAAGTTGCTTGAAAAAGACGGTTTTGTTTTTGTAAGACAATCCGGAAGTCATGCCATTTTTAAAAAATTAGGAAACAAAATCATTGTCGTTCCCATTCATAGCAAAGATATTCCAACAGGTACTTTGAATGGTATTCTGAAAGATGCTGGCTTAAAATAATCTAAACATACATCTCCGCCAAAACAGCTACTGCTGCCCCACCAATACTCACCAGTAATCTTTTGAGATTCCAATTGTGCTCAGGACTTGACTCAATGAAAATGGTAGTTGAGATGTGAAGGAAATTCCCTCCAACAAATGCAAAAAGGAAGAGCAAACCAGCGTCTTCCATAAAACCTATCGTTTTGATATAACTCCCGGCAATTAACCCAAAAGGGGATGCCAGTGAGAACAACACCAAAAGGAATATTTGGAATTTTTTGTTGTCGAACTGGCAAGTAAGGACAGACATCAACGCCAAGGCAGCCGGAATTTTATGCAACACCACTCCGATCAAAAGCGATCCTGATTTGCTCCCATGATCATGGAATATATTAGGGTATGCCAAAAATGTGCCTTCTAAAAAAGCATGAAGGCATAGGGCAATCATAAGAGAATAACCTGCTAAAGAAGTATGAGAGTGTTTGTGTGCGTGCATGTGACCATGCTCAACACCTGATGTAAAGTATTCCAGAAAGTTTTGGAAAAAGAAACCCAACAAAACAAAAAGCCCAATGGACATCCCAGAAGCTTCCGACTGGTACAGCTCAGGAAGAATGTGGATAATGGTAATGGAAAACAGGTAAGATCCACCAAAAATTAAAATCAGTTTTATATTGATACCTTCCTTTTTGTCAAGCCCATAGACCATAAGTCCACCGGCCATTGCGCAAATAAATAATACAATTGAATTAAATATCATGATTGCTTTTCTACTAAAAATATCAATCTCAATGACTTATCCATTTGATATGGATTTAAGTTATAATCACCAAAAACATCAACTACCCTCAAATTAGTTCGCTCAAAGTACTCTAAAAATTCAACTCTACGAATTGCTTTCACTTTTTCAAAGAAATGATAGTGCTGTCCATGGTCTTCAATGTCTATTTTTTTAATCAAATACTCATCCACCGTGTATTCCCGTGTGATCGTAAATTTCACATTTTCAATCACTTTTTCTTCTGCCTCCACCAAATGATTGATGACCACATAAGGATTCATAAAATCAATCAAGAGCGTTCCTCCGGTTTTCAAAGATTCAACAGTAGCCTTAATCACATTTAAATTGGCCTCTTTGGTATCCAAATATCCAAAACTGGTAAATAAATTGAATATATACTGAAATGTATCTGGTTTATAAACATCTCGCATATCGTGTTCTTCGAAATGCAAGGTAGCATTTTCGTTTCTTTTTGCCAGCTCAATATTTTGAGAAGAAAGGTCTACACCTGTCACGTCAAAACCTTTTTTATTGAGGTAGATAGAATGCCTGCCTTTGCCACACGCCAAGTCCAGAATTTTATCTCCTTTGTGGATGTCAAGGTAGGCTATGAGTCTATCTATAAAACTTGCTGCCTCCTCGTTATCTCTGTGTTGGTAAAGAATGTGATAGTAGATAGAATCAAACCATTCGTCAAA
>CAXBNB010000863.1:0-2009 GCA_963976505.1 uncultured Reichenbachiellaceae bacterium | reverse complement strand
GATGGACATGGCATGGCATTCTATTGATAAAAATGTTGAGATCAAAGGTGTGGTCGATTTTGAATCTGTGGCTACTTCAAAAACTGAATTGTTCAATAAAGTAGAAGGCACTTGTTTGAGCACTCAGTTTTCACACATCTTTCATGGTGGCTATGGTGCCGGGTACTACAGTTACAAATGGGCAGAAGTGCTTGATGCTGATGCATTCTCACTTTTCAAAGAAAAAGGAATTTTCGACAAACCCACAGCCAATTCTTTCAAAGAAAACATCTTGTCAAAAGGAGGCAGTGAAAACCCGATGGTGTTGTACAAAAGATTCCGTGGACAAGAGCCTACTATTGATGCCTTGTTGGAAAGAAGTGGATTAAAATAAAAGAGAAATAAAAATATGATGGTGGAGCTATGCCGGCTCCACCATCAACTTAACAACATAATCCGAAAGCTCGGTATTTTCATCTGACTTGAGCACAGGAGCAACAAGTTCCACTAGTCTGATTTTATAACCATTGATGGTTTTGGTTGGAGTTGCCGAATCACCAATAGATAATTCTACATCTTGAGTGTTTGCCTTTACAGTAATCACTAATTTCCCTTGCCATACACATTGTACATCTTGCGGGCAAAGAGAGTTTGCATTCACTTGTGTAAATCGGATGGTAAGGTTTTCACCCTTCACAGCTATTTCCTGATTGTATGAGATGTTGAATTCCTGATTGAGTACTGCTCCAGGTACATCCAGGATGTCTTCTTCACATGCCGCGGCACTAAGAATAAAAAATGCGATGATTGGAATGGAATTGATTAATGTTTTCATGGTATTTAATGCTATGGTGCTAAAAATAAATCCTCAGTACTACTGACACAAATACCCTTGAGATGGTTGTAAAAGGCTAAATATTTTCTTTTTATTTATTGAGATAGATCTTTTTCAGCACTTCTGTTTTTTCGGAACTTTTGGCAATGTCGTTGGTTGTAAACATCATCACACCACTAGATTTACCACTTAGTCCTCCTTTAAGTACGGTTTCAAATTCAATGGCAGTAATTTCATCCGGGTCATCATGAGCTTGAACTATAGGCCATACCTTGGGGTAAGGGTCATTGCCAATAGCTAGTCGATTGCAAAACCAATCTATATTTTCTCTTACCCATTCAGGTTTTCTGCCCATCCGGGCATGATAGACCATAGGTGAAAATACATCCACGGTTTCTTTCAACAAGTCGTAATCCAGTCCCAGTATTCTTCTCCTAGCACCATCAAAATCTTGGTCATCCCAAGGACAATGATAAAGTCCCAGCAGTGCCTTTGGTCTTATTTCTTTCACTATTTGTTTTATTTCTACAGTCCAGTCAAAGATCACTTTGCAGCGCCAGTCGCGCCAAGCTTTTTCATGGTTGTTCAATATCCAGTTCGCACTTTCTGCAGTATTTTTTCCAGAAATTTCTAGTCCTGTACTTTGTGAAAAACTTTCTAAACAATGGTCACAAAAGCATGTTTCAGGCAAAATGGGTTCAGGGTCTTCGAACTGTGCATGCCAGTGGACATAATCCATCCACACGCCATCCAGATCAAAATTTTGCAACAATTCTCTTAGCTGAGCAAATCGATACCTCCGAAACCCTGGTTCGGTAGGGCATACCCCCATAAACCATGAGGCAGCTTCAACCTTGTCACCTTTTTCATTAATTGCCCAAGCCTCAGGATGTTTATTTACATAATTCTTGCCATTCAATGTGGCGAATTCTGCGAATACCTTCACCCCTTCAGATTTGGCTTTGTCAAACATTTCCTGATTGATAGATCCACTGTGCACAAATATGGAGTTCACACCCAATTCATTCAAAGTGAGCCCCTTGTCCCAAAGGGCTTTTGGGTTTCCATATATTCCTTTAATCTCGACAACTTTGCTGGGTTGTTCACAGGATATTAATGCTGCCGCAATAATTATTTGAAAGATTGCTATTAAACGCTTGCAGGGTCGCATGCTCCTCCTTGGAGGGGCTAGGGG
>CAXBNB010000862.1:0-2011 GCA_963976505.1 uncultured Reichenbachiellaceae bacterium | reverse complement strand
ATTGTACAAATGGGCTTTCAGATTCGATAATTGCTCAGGTTTAATTGAAGGTTCTTTTTTAAGTATTTTATTCTCGTCAAACTCTTTTTGCTTGTCTATTAGGTCGAACAAACGAATGAATTTCGTGTCTTCTTGTTTGGTTTCTGTGGTTTTAAAGTACCTTTTTTCACTTTTCTTTAGTGATTTAATTAGTGTAAATAGAGTGTCTTTTTTTTCTTTAGGCATTGTACTTATTAGTGTAAATAAAGTGCTTATATAGTTTTCATGGTCAAATATATACTTTTAGAAATCGTAATTATAAAATAATTATGTGTTTTATTAGGACTCTCTAGCAATTAATTTTGATCTTATAATTAAATGATATGGATAATAGAGTACAAATATTTGACACTACGTTAAGAGACGGGGAACAGGTTCCAGGTTGCAGGTTAGATACAGAAAACAAGGTATTGATTGCACAGGAACTAGAGCTTTTGGGTGTTGATATTATTGAAGCAGGGTTTCCTATATCAAGCCCTGGAGATTTTGAATCTGTTACTGAGATTTGTAAAGTTATAAAAAATGCCTCTGTTTGCGCCCTTCCAGAGCAGTAGAAAAAGACATAGAAGTTGCGGCGCAATCACTTAAATATGCAGTGAAACCCAGAATACATACTGGAATAGGTACATCTGATCAACATGTGTTTACCAAAATAAAAACTACCAGAGAAGATATATTGGTTCGAAGCAAACAAGCCGTGGCTTATGCAAAGAAGTTTGTAGAAGATGTAGAGTTTTATGCAGAGGACGCTGGGCGTACTGACAATGAGTTTTTGGCCAAAGTAATCGAAGCGGTAATTGCTGCCGGAGCTACGGTGGTCAATATCCCTGATACCACAGGGTATTGTTTGCCAGAAGAGTATGGGCAAAAAATAAAATTCCTCAAAGAAAATGTAAAGGGAATTGACAAAGTAGTGATTTCTACCCATTGTCACAATGATTTGGGACTGTCTACAGCCAACTCAATAGCTGGGATCCAAAATGGAGCCAGACAAATAGAGTGTACCATCAACGGAATTGGAGAAAGAGCTGGAAATACTTCTTTGGAGGAAGTGGTCATGATTATGAAAAAACATAATTGGATGACATTTGAAACAGGAGTTAATACCAAGAGACTATCAGGAATAAGCAGGTTGGTGTCTGAAAAAATGAATATGCCAGTGCAGCCCAACAAAGCAATTGTTGGAAGCAATGCATTTGCACATTCCTCAGGAATTCACCAAGATGGTGTGATCAAAAATAGAGATAACTACGAAATTATAGACCCTGAAGAAGTGGGTGTGAATGAGTCATCGATCATACTTACAGCACGAAGCGGTAGGGCAGCATTGAATTACAAAATTGAAAAACTGGGAGTTACTTTAACTAAAGAGGAACTGGAAGCCATATATAAGGAATTTTTAACAGTGGCAGACAATCAGGGAATAGTAGGTGAAAGTGCATTGAAAAAATTATTAAGTGACCATTTGGTTTCAAGTTGAAAAGGTCGATGAATGCTAGGGAAAAAGCATGAAAATTTAGAATTGTCAACATTTTTAGATGGCCAAATAATAATAATCGCTAAATAGTTTGGAAGATGAATTTTTTTTATGGTACTTTTGGGCACGAAAATGAAGAACACTCTTGTCATAGCATTCGCGATTATTGTTGACGTCACACTAGATAGTCAATCGGGAATGGTATAACAATTAGAATAAAAATATTTTAAAGCACCATTCCCAAAAGGAGTGGTGCTTTTTTTTTGAATTAGGATGAACGAATAAGGATGTATTACAACAATGAATCTATCATATACCTGGATGGTGAGTGGGTGAAGGCTGCTGAAGCCAAAATCGACTTGTTCAGTCAGACTTTACACTATGGAAGTGGTGTATTTGAAGGTATAAGGGCTTATGATAGTTCTGCCGGTCCGAATGTATTTAAGGCAAAGGAGCACTACGAGAGGCTGCTTTACTCCGCTGATAAAATGGGTA
>CAXBNB010000861.1:0-2015 GCA_963976505.1 uncultured Reichenbachiellaceae bacterium | reverse complement strand
CCTCTGCGGTCAGAAGATCCACTTCGTCCTGAAGAACGACCACTTCCACCTCTACCATAGCCGCCACTTTGTCCGCCTCTTCTGTCTCCTCCTCTTTTCTTACCACTAGAAGGTGGACGATCTTCATCAGGATTTGTTCTCACCTCTCGTCCTTCAATGTCCAGACCATCCAATGCCTCAGAGATTCTAGATGCCTGGTCTCTTGGTACAGTATAGTAAGAACATTTGTTTAAAACAGTCATGTCCGTGATGCTCGCATCTTTGATTCCAGTCACTTCTGTAATCAATTTGGTTAACCCTTCATCGTCCATTCCATCCATTTCACCAAGGTTGATGTAGAACCTTTGTTCATTAGGATTACCGTGATTTCTTTCACTCTTTCCTTCTTCTACATTGATATTCTTTGATTCAGATGAACCTGACAAAGCTTGTAGTTCTCTAGAAACCAACTTTTGAATAAGTGTATCTCTATCGATATCTGTGAAAATTTCTTGTACTTTTTCCCAATCTTCTTTCGAAATTTTGTTGGAAACTTCAACTTTTTCTATCGAATTGGCCCATTGCTCAAGCTTATTGCTTCGAATATTGGTCACAGATGGTAAGACATCTTTTTGGAAACCGATTTGTAGTCTTTGCTCCAAGAATTTTATTTTCTTCAAGTCACCCTTTGTAGCAAGTGTAAGGGATATCCCCGTTTTTCCAGCTCTGGCAGTTCTACCACTTCTATGTGTATAGAATTCCATCTCATCAGGAAGCCTATGATGAATGACATGGGTTACATTGTTCACATCAATTCCACGTGCCGCCACATCAGTTGCTATCAAAACCCTAAGTTTCATGGCTTTGAACTTCTTCATCACATGATCCCGCTGCTTCTGTGTAAGATCCCCATTTAAGGCATCCGCACTGTATCCATCTTTATTAAGTTCATCAGAAAGGCTTACCGTATCCATTTTGGTACGGCAAAAGATAATACCATAGAAATCTGAATGCGTATCCATGATCCGCTCAATCGCTTCAGTTTTATCGCTGGCCTTCAGCAACACATATTTATGCTCAATGTTTACATTTACTTTGACCCCAGCACTCACCGTTACTTCTTTTGGGTCAGTCATGTACTCATGTACAATATTTTTGATGGCTTTCGGCATGGTAGCCGAAAAAAGCCATGTATGCTTTTCTTTTGGCGTAAAAGCCAAAATTTTATTCAGCTCTTCTTTGAAACCCATGTTCAACATTTCATCTGCTTCATCAAGAATCACATGAGAAATATCCTCCAATTTCAAAGCTTTTCGACCAATAAGGTCAATACATCTTCCTGGTGTAGCTACCACTATTTGGCTGGCCTTTTTCAAATCTTTGATTTGACCAGTAATAGAAGCTCCGCCATAAACAGCAACTACGTTTAACTTCTTATAATATTTAGAGAATTGCTGAAGCTGATCGGTGATTTGTTGCACCAACTCTCTGGTAGGTGCCAATACGATCGCTTGTGTAGCTTTCCAATCATGATCTACGAGATCAATAATTGGCAAGCCAAATGCTGCAGTTTTACCGGTTCCTGTTTGTGCCAGTCCGATAAAGTCATTCTGAGAACCCAATAGTATTGGTATGGCTTCTAATTGTATTTGGGTAGGCGTGTCTATTCCTAATTCTGGAAGGGCTTTCAGTATTTCTGAAGAAAGCCCAAGGTCTGAAAAATTACTCAATGTGTGTTTTTTATTTGAGGCGCAAAGTTAGACCTATTATAATTAATAGTCATGAAGCCTGCCCATTAGTTTGTAGCTATTCTGTTCCAAAATGACCAACAACTGATTCATTTTTGACAAAATGGCAATAATTGTTGCTTTTTAACTCCTTTGATGAAACGAGAATGTTATCCCAGAATACCATAGAAATGTTCTCTTGGTTGTGTAATTAGTGTATTTTTTCATACTTTTAGGCCTTAACTCATAAACCTATAATTATAATATGCATAGTCTTTATAAAAACACCCTCAAACTAGTTGTTTGTGT